>WTHC01000014.1 GCA_011523285.1 Nitrosopumilaceae archaeon
CTTCATGATTGATATTATAATAACACATATTTAATTATAGAATATTCTCGCTAGATTTTTATTTGGAAATTATCTTTATTTATTGTTTTGTCATTAAAGGTTATTGAACATAATACGAATACGATATCTGTGAAGTTGAGTAATATACCGTTACAATATGCAAATGCGTTAAGACGGATTTGTTTAAATGGGATCCCAATATTTGCCATTGATACAATAAATATAATTGAAAATTCATCTGTTTTGGCCGATGAGGGACTGGCACATAGATTAGCTTTAATACCTTTAAAAACACCGATATCAAGATTTAATGAGCCTGCAAAATGTGATTGTAATAATGAATCTGGATGCTCTAACTGCAGAGTTATTCTTATGATCGATTCCACAGATAACAATAAAACAAGAACTATAATGTCAAGTGAGATTATTTCTGAAAACGACGATGTAGAACCAACATCAAAAAATGTGCCAATAGTAGATCTTGCTATAGGACAACGGCTAAAAGTTGAAGCATACGCACGTTTAGGACGAGGTACGAATCATGCAAAATGGAACTCTGCTAATGTTTCCATTTTAACCAACACAGATAAAGAAAATGAATATATATTAACTATAGAAAGTACTGGTTCATTAACACCAATGCAATTAATTAGCGAAGGCATCAAAGAATTAACTAATAGGCTACAAGAATTTAAAGAAACTATTAATAAAATGGAGTTATAAAATACATATAATGTATAGAGCTGTTGTTTATTAAAATGTCATACCAAACCAATCTTTCTACAATAAAAGAACTAAAAACAGCTCACAGAATTAATGATGCGGCAATTTGGTTGAAGCTTTCTAAATTAATTAAATCGTCATCTAAAAATAATGTTATAAATATTAACAAAATAGACAAATATACACAAGAAAATGATATAATAATTTGTCCTTGTAAAGTGCTTGGGAATGGAACGATGTCTCATAAAATAACATTGGCTTCGTTTGGTATTTCACTTACAGCAGTAAACAAAATTATATATTCTGGTGGAAAGGTTGTTGATTTTCCATACATGATAAATAAATTTCCCACTGGCAAAGGTGTTAGGATAATTGAATGAAATTAATAACGATATGCCTAAATCAGTTGTTATAGATGGAACTAATTTGGTAGCTGGAAGATTAAGCTCACGAGTAGCAAAGTTATTGTTACTTGGAAAAAATATATCTATAATAAATTGTGAGAAAATAATGATAAGCGGAAATAAAAGGTCCATAATTGGAGAATATAAACAATACCTAAAAATTTCCAGTATAATAAATCCCAAACATGGTCCATTCCATTCAAGAAGACCAGACACCATAATGCGTAAAATGATAAGGGGTATGTTACCAAAAAATAAAGCGACTGGAAAAAATGCTTTCAAAAGGTTGCGCACATATATTGGATCTCCAACTAAAACTAGAAATATGGAAAAGATAAAATTAGATAAAACAGAAATTACGAAGGCACCTATGCATTATACAAGTATGTTAGAACTAGGTAAAAATGTGGGTTAGTTATAAATGACAAAAAAAGAGCTTTATTTTGCTACAAAAAAAACTGCTAATGCACATGCATACATTACAAAGGGGATTGGAGAAATTAGAATAAATAACAAACCAATAGAAATGATTCAGCATGAAACTGCACGAGAAGTGATGCTTTCACCACTAGAAATTTCTGGAGACCTACGCAATAAAATAAACATATCAATTAGAGTAAAAGGCGGCGGCTTCATGGGGCAAGCTGTAGCAGTAGCAACAGTCATATCAAGAACACTAGTAGGTTTAACAAAATCTAAAAAAGAACCCAGAGATCATCCATTATCTAAATCATCTCGCGAAGAATTAAGAAAACGAATAACTGATTTTGACAAATATCTTATTAGTGGAGATGCACGTAGTAAAGAACCAAAGAAGTTTGGAGGCCCAGGAGCACGAAGGCGTAAACAAAAATCATATAGGTAATATTGAAAGCAATAATTTTATCTGGAGGAAGTGGTTTAAGAGGACGTCCTTTTACAAAATTTATACCTAAAGCTATGATTCCATGTAATGGAAAACCAGCTATATATTATATTGTTAAACATATCATCCACTTTAAATTAATTGACGAAATTATAATAATAACAAATTTAAGAGGATTAGGCGGTCAAATATATAATTACTTTCATAACACCAAATATGAAGAAAGAATCACATTTATACAAGATTCTCAAAAGGGGACTGCTGGAGATCTCAATTGTGTATCTAAAGAAAAAATATCAAATCCATTTGTATTGTGGTTTGCCGACAATTTATGTGCTATAGATATTCATAAAATGAAATCATGTTTTGATAAAACGAATAGCTATGTATGCATAGCTACTAGTAATAAAAAACAAGAAAAAACAGGCTTTGCAAAATTAGAAAATAATATGATA
Source organism: Nitrosopumilaceae archaeon (assembly GCA_011523285.1). Lineage (GTDB taxonomy): Archaea > Thermoproteota > Nitrososphaeria > Nitrososphaerales > Nitrosopumilaceae > WTHC01. The sequence continues at coordinate 2,448 of WTHC01000014.1, forward strand.
AAACAATTTGAAGAAAAACCATTAATGAAATTACAGTTAGAAGAATGTTTAGGCATTTACATTATGAATAGAGATGTTTTAGACATGACGCATAAATTAATGTGGAAGGATAACATTAATTTATCATATGATGTATTACAAAAATTGGTAAAATGTAAAAACATAAGTTCGTTTAATATTGAAAATCAACAATGGATAGATGTTGAATCTCCAGCAATGGTTGCATATAACACAGAATTAGTTACTACGGTTACAAAATTGATGGAACATTAGAAATATTTTCATATTCGGATATTTTATCTTCATACTTCATTGTAAATGCAATGTTATCTAATCCTGACATGAGGTTTTGTTTCTTTTCTACATCAATTACAAATTTTACACGTTCAGATCCAAATTCAATTATTTGTTGTGGCAAATTAACTTTGACATATGATTCAAATTTCATTAATTTATTTATTATTTCACCATTAAGTTGGATAGGCAATAAACCATTTTGAAAGCAATTATCATAAAAAATATCTGCAAAAGAAGTAGCAATAACTACTTCAAAACCATAATCAATTATAGCCCACACTGCATGCTCTCTACTTGAACCACATCCAAAATTATCTCGAGAGACTAAAATTTTGGAGTTTCTATATAAAGATTTGTTTAAAACAAAATTTGGTTTTTTATCACCATGTAGATTAAACCTCCAATTATAAAAAAGGTATTTGCCGAAACCTGTCTTTGTGACTAACTTCAAAAATTGTTTTGGTACTATTTGATCTGTATCCACATTTATTTTATCTAGCGGAGTTATTATACTCCTCACAAATTTAAAATTTTTCATTTTATCTTTTCACATCAATTCACGTACATCTACTAAATGACCTTTTAATGCAGCTGCAGCTGCCATTATTGGACTTACTAGATGAGTACGGCCACCAACACCTTGCCGTCCTTCAAAATTTCTGTTGGATGTACTCGCACAACGTTCTCCTGGCAATAAGAAATCATTATTCATACCTAGACACATACTACATCCAGATTCTCTCCATTCAAAATTGGCATCTTTGAATATTTTATGTAATCCTAATGTTTCAGCTTGTTTTTTTACTAATTGAGAACCTGGAACAATTATTGCTTTAACAGTAGGGAACACTTTTCGTCCTTTTACTATTTTAGAAACTTCAATCAAATCTTCTAGTCTAGAATTAGTACAAGATCCAATGAACACTCTATCTATTGTAATTTCATTGATAGGCGTGCCTGGTTTCAAACCCATGTATTTTAGTGCATTTTCAACTTCAAGTCTATTATGATCACTTTCAGAATATTGTTCTGGGAATGGAATTTTTGAATTAATATCAGATACCATAGATGGATTAGTCCCCCAACTTACTTGTGGAGATATGTTACTTATTTCAATATCAATTTTTTTATCAAATTTGGCATTAGGATCTGAATATAAATATGATTTCCAATAATCAATCAAAGCATCGTAATTATGAGGGATATATTTTTTATCACGTAGATAGTCAAATGTTTTTTGATCTGGAGCCACGATACCAGCTCTAGCTCCAGCTTCTATTGACATATTACACATAGTCATCCTTTGTGCCATGGAGAAGTTTATTACAACATCCCCAGAGTATTCAACTACAGTTCCAGCACCGCCTGATGTTCCAATAGATCTGATTATAAATAATATGATATCTTTAGCTGTTATAGCTGGTTTTTGTTTTCCACTTATAGTGATTTTAAATGATTTAGATTTTTGCATCCATATAGTTTGTGTTGCTAATACATGCTCTACTTCACTAGTACCTATACCAAATGCAAGAGTTCCAAATGCACCATGTGTAGAAGTATGACTGTCACCGCATACAATTGTAGTACCAGGTAAAGTAATGCCCAGCTGCGGGCCAATAACATGTACAATTCCTTGATCCGGACTGTTCATACCAAATAATTTTATACCAAAATATTTACAATTATTTTCTAATGTATTAATTTGAATGCTAGAAACCTTGTCAACCATTGGTAAGGATCTGTCTGTGGTAGGAATATTATGATCTACTGTGGCAATAGTTAAATCTGGCCTACGTACTTGCCGTTTGTTTAATCGCAAACCATCAAATGCTTGTGGAGAAGTAACTTCATGAAGAAAATGTCTATCTACATATAGTAAATGTGATTGGTTTCGTGTGGCAATTATGTGCGAGTCAAAAATTTTTTCGTATAGTGTTTTTGGCATTGTTGTCACATGTCTAATTTAAAAATGCCTCCGGCATCTATAATTTTCTTTATTAAGTATGAGAATGGTTTGGTTGAGTACGTTTTTGATGTGGTTAAATTTTTTATTTTGTTATTTTGTATATCAATATTAAGTTCATCACCATCATTAATACCATCGTATGTATTTTGATCTATTTCAACTGGTATGATAAATGCACCATCAATTGCATTTCTATAAAAAATTCTTGCAAACGAAAGTGCTAAAATTATCTTAATACCTGAAAATGATAATGCGATGGGAGCATGTTCTCTACTTGAACCACATCCAAAATTGTGTCCGGCTATTATAAAACTACAATCTTTTGTTTTATTACTAAAATTTGGATCAAGTCCTTCCATAGCATGTTTAGCAAGTTCTTCATATTCATGTAATTTAAGATACTTGCCAGGAATTATACTATCTGTGTCTATGTTATTACTTTTGTATGCTATTACTCTACTAATCAATTTAGATCTCTCTTGGGTCTGTTATCTTTCCAGTTATTGCCGAAGCCGCAACAACCATAGGAGATGCCAGATATGTTTGAGATTTTTTATGACCCATCCTGCCAGGGAAATTTCTATTAGTAGTGCTAATACATATTTCATTTTCAGACAGTACTCCCATATGTGCACCACAACATGCACCACATGTAGGAGGGGCCACCGTAGCTCCAGAATCTATGAAGATTTTTATGAATCCACAATCCATGGCTTTTTTATAAATAGACATTGAAGAAGGCAGTATTTCAGTTCTAATTTTTACCTTACGTCCATTTAAAATTTTAGCTGCCACTGCAAGATCTTCTAGTTTTGCGCCAGTACAAGAACCTATATATGCTTTATCAAGCTCGATGGAGCTACAATCATGAGCAACTGCTATATTCTGTGGGGAAAATGGTTTTGCAACAACAGGTTCAAGATCATCTGCATTATATTCGAATGTTTTGTGATAGGTGGAATCTACATCTCCTTTAATTAAATTAAGGTTATGTACGCCTCGTTCATTAATATAATCAACAACTTTGGTATCTGGTTCTATTATCGCGTTCTTTGCGCCAGCCTCCGTACTCATATTTGTTAGCGTGAGCCTTTCATCTATGGACATTTCTTTAATTCCATGCCCACCGAATTGCATTGTTCTATATGTACAGAAATTTGTTCCAATATCACCAATGATTTTTAAGATAAAATCTTTGGCCATAATATGGTTTGGAAGAGAACCGTCTAATTTGAAATAAATAGTTTCTGGTACTTTGATCCATATTTTGCCTTTTAATAATATATAAGCCATATCAGTGTGTCCAAAACCACATGCAAAAGCTCCCAATGCACCAGTAGTATTTGTGTGAGAATCTCCTCCAGCATATACTTCTCCTGGAAGTACTAGCGCTTCTTCATGAGATAAGGTATGGCATATACCATACTGCCCAATACCATATTTGAAATGTTTTTTAATACCATATTTTGATGTGAAATCTGAAAGTTTTTTTATATTTTCTGCAGATACTTCGTCAGGGGATGGTACAAAATGATCTTCAGTAACCCATACACGGTCAGGATCATAAATTGAACTTACATCAATACCTTGTTTTTGTAGTTTATCGAATACCTTAATAACTCCTGGCCCAGAAACATCATGCAACATTACTTTATCTACATTCACAAATACTACATCATGTGGAGATACTTCATGTTTATTAGATGCATTTGAAATTATTTTTTCAGTTATATTCATACATGATCAAAACATTTTTTAGATTAAAATCTTTCAACATCAAGATATTGTTATTAGAAATACGAACTATAACAATGGATAATAAAAAAAGTACATTTAATTTATTTAATGAGATCTGCAAAACACTTAAACGTAAAAAAATCACTGTTAAAAACAGAGACATAATAGCTATCGCTAGTAAATACATTGCACGTGCACAAGGAAGAGTACTCGATCTAAATTCTATAAATGTATCAAGTATGGGAGATAAATTATCTAAAAAATTTAAAATAAACCCGAAAATAGCCGAAGCTATTTTTAGAGAATCAAATGTTATTTTTGGAGGAGTTAATGGATATATAATGTCTGCATTTAATGGTATGCTAGTACCTAATGCCGGTATAGATAAGTCAAATATAACAAATGGTAAGATTATATTATATCCCTACGATCCGTTTTCTATAGCAGAGCAACTACGAAGGAATTTTTTTTTGAAATATCTAATTAATGTAGGAATTATTATTACAGATAGCAGACTCATGCCAGCTAGAATTGGCACTACAGGAATAGCAATAGCATGTGCTGGAATAAATCCAATTTGGGATAGAAGGTCAGATCTAGATTTAAATGGCAATTCATTAAAAGTTACCATGCAAGCTACTGCAGATAGTCTATCATCAATAACAAATTATATGATGGGAGAAGGTGCAGATTCAAAACCCATAGCGATAATTCGTAATTCAAATGTCAAAATTGTTAGCAAAATTATCAAATATTATGAAATGAATATACCGTATGAGCAATGTATATACATTCGTGGTTTAAACTCATCTACATTTAACGTTTAACATAAATTTATCTATGTTATATGAATTTTATCTATGGAATATTTTACCAAATATCCTAAAATAATATATTTACATAATGGGATTACAGAGAAAATACATGCAGATACCAAAAATGGCGTGGAACAATTAACAATAATTGTGAAAAAAAACATAAATGAATTATTGAGAGTATTTGCAGATGAAGGTTTTACCAAAGTTAAATTCGAACATAAAAAACCATTTCAAATTGGTAATGGTCTCTCATTAAGGCTGGACAAACCATGGGAGCTTCATGTAAGATTAGTTGAAATGAAAAAAGATATAATAGCAATATACGCAGAAGTTGAAGTGTCTCGCGATTATTTACAACATCTATTTTCACAAAGAACTCCTGTGATATATGAAATAGTAAATCTGATGAAGAAATATGAAATAGATTATAAAATTTGGAATGATAGAATAAAAAAATATGCACATAAAGTTTTGGAAGATTATAAAATAAGGCTAGATACACAAATACCAGTGTTTGCATGGAAACCCATGGTCTTTGTGATCGCAACAGTAGGGATCTTGTATTTGTGGAAATATGTGAACACAATTTAGATAGAGCATATGTATACTTAATTTAATGATAAATTGTTGATCACAGAATTAATTCATTGTGGGATATCGCCGTGGGAGGTAGAAGTTTTATATGAAATATTAAGTACAAAATTTTCTGTGTCTACAAAAGAGATAAAAACAGACGATGATTTTTTGAGTAAGATAGACTTAATTATACCAATTGCATTTCATGATTTTTTCGATTGGTTTGGTTTGAGATATTGGGACAAAATGAAGTTTATATTCAAAGAAATGAAAAGAAGAAGAGGGAAAAATAATACCATAAAAATAATAATTGGTTTTATTAATTCAATGAAAATCAGGTTCATTTTAGACACTTTGGATGTAAATAAATTTAACATTGCCGTAGATAAAATTAATTTCATATTAGAATTATTACCATATCATTTAGATGTAGAAAAATTTCCGAACGATGTAATAGAAATGCAATATATTTTTGACGATCATGAAAATAGATGGATAGCGAATGCTGTAACTCCCAAAAAAACATTTTCATTCATAGATAAATCATGGAAATCATTAGGGTAGACAATTTGTACTATGTTTAAATGTTAAAATATTCTGCGTCAACATCAAAATGATCAGAATTAATAAAAGTTGAATTATATTGTAATGATTAAATGTTAATTTTATTTTAGGATTATTTCATCAATAAGATTTGAAATATCAGTAGAGGGATTATGATTAGAATCAGAAATTTTTGTAGAGGCTGGAGATATATTTTTGTGGCTGATAGTTATATCATTCAATCTGTCTTGATAAGAAGAAATTATGTTATTTTGATAAAAAACCCCGATGGGGATTTTGTGACCAAATTCATGAGATTTGATCAAGATTTTATTCAGTTTTTCATATTGTGTTAATTTATTATCTCGATCACTGATTATTGGATCGTAAGTACTTTGGTTTAGTTTGTAATATGATTGCGACGAAAATGTATTTGCAGAATTAACTGTATGCATATCATCATTATAAGTTGGACATGGTTGAATAACATCTATGAAGGATAAACCTTTATGAGAAATTGCTGAAATTATTAAATTTTTAAGGTGTTGTATATCAAATGAGTGGCCCCTAGCTACAAATGTGAAGCCGGTGACAATAGCTAATTCAATTGGATTGATACTACAATTAATATTTTTATTTATGCTGTTTTTAGTTTTAATACCTTGACTCAAAGTAGGAGATGGTTGACCTTTGGTCAGGCCATAAACTCCATTATTAAAAATTATATAAGTCATGTCAACATTTCTACGCCCAGCCGCTACAAAGTGTCCGGCACCAATTCCTAATCCATCACCATCACCACCAAGAGCTATTACTGTAATTTGTGGATTTGATATTTTAGCACCTTGTGCAAATGGTAGAACTCTGCCGTGTATAGTATGTATTCCATAAGTATTAATAAAATGTGGCGTCTTACCAGAACAACCAATTCCTGAAAAAATTACGGCATTATGATTTGCAATATTTAATTCGCATAGTGCCATTTGTATCGAATTAAGAATACCAAAATCACCACAACCTGCACACCAATCATTATGAATGTCAGTTTTGTAATCAGAAATATTATTGGCCATGAGTTAAAACAATTTCTTTGTTTGATTTCTTGGAAAATATATTTTGTAGGGATTGATATATTTCTGTGCATGTTATAGGTCTTCCAGTATATTTTAGAATATAATAATCTATATCACGTGATAAATTTTGTTTAAACAGTTTTCCTAGTTGATGAGTTTTATTAGCTTCAATATCTATTATTATTGTTACATCATCTAAGACAGAACGTATGTGTTCGGTTGGAAATGGATGGAGTAATTTAATCTGTAAGAATCCAACGTGTATGTTTATTTTTTCCAGCATTTTGATTGCATCTAATATAGGTCCAGTAGTTGAACCCCAACTTATAATACAGTGTTTACTGATTTTGTGCAATATGATTTGTTGTGATTTTGGAACTGTTTTCACTATAAGATCGAGGCGAGATATGCGTTTGTCCATCATTTCAGTTCTACAAATAGGATCTTCAGTTATATGTCCATATTCATCGCTTTCGTCTCCAGTATTCCAAAATATTCCGTTAATCATACCTAATGTCGATCGTGGAGATATACCATCATCAGTAATTTGAAATCTTTTATAATGTTTATTATTAATTTCTTTTAATAATTTACCTCTCATTATTTTTATTTGATCTGAATCAAATTTATTACAAGTAATTATGGAACTCGCAATGAATTTATCAACCATATGAATTACAGGCACTTGATATATTTCAGAAAAATTAAAACATATAGTAGTATCATAAAAACTTTCTTCAATGTTACCAGATGCATAAACTATCATTGGAAATTCACCATGGCCTGCATGTATTGCAAATAATAAATCTTCTTGTCCATGACGTGTTGGTAATCCAGTAGATGGTCCACTCCTTTGGTATAATGTTATCACAATAGGCACTTCGTTTATTCCAGCCCATCCAAGAGATTCCACCATTAATGAAAATCCAGGGCCAGATGTAGAAGTAGATGAGCGTACTCCTGTTAATGAGCTTCCTATAGCCATACAAATAGCTGAAATTTCATCTTCTGATTGTATTATAGTGACTTCGTCTGGCTTATTATTATTAACAAATCCTTTGGATTCCATGTACAAACACTCATCTGTGGCAGGTGTTATTGGATAATATGATTGAAATCTACAACCTGCAATTATTTTACCTAGCGCAATACTTTCGTGGCCTTTAATCAGCATTCTATTTGCGGGAGCACATTGTTGCATAATGACATCAATTCTTGTGAGATAATTTATAGCATAATCGTATGCATATTTAGATATTTGGATAGTATTTTTAATAACATTAGATTTTTTATTGAATATTTTTGTTATTGTTTTCAATATGAATGAAAATGAAATATTGAGAAGTCCTAATGATAATGATACATAAATAATATTAAATGAACGTGAAGAATAAATCATGTTATTATTTATTTTAGATGTGTGACTTTGTATATCATGTAATGAGATAGGACATAATGTGATATTTCTGTCTTTAGCTGTTTCTAGTAGTCCTCGTATAGAAAATACTTTCTCTTTTTTTTGTAAGTAATTTCTTAGCCTCGAATTGAAGTAATTGTCAATTGTTTTAATTTCTGTGATTTTGATATTCAATATCCTTTGATCAAAAATAATCATACCACCGTCCAAAACATCTTGAGTATGTCTAATTATGGTTTCTGCATCTATACCAACTAACATGTTTATGTTATTTGTAGTAGAATTTATCTTAGTATTTGATAGTCGTACTTCATAGTAGCTGTGTTCTCCTTTTATATTAGAGTGATATTCACGCTTACCAAATATATAATAACCATACAATGCACATGTATTAGAAAAAATGTTAGCAGCTGTGTCAACTCCGCTTCCTTGAGGGCCTCCGATCAACCAGGTATAATCAAAGTTCATTACATTCTAAACAACGAGTTACTAATATAATCATATAATTGAGCATAATAGTTAATACTAATTACTTGTGTTTAATATTTTATCATAATCCCAAATATTTGTATAATTTTTTTTAATTTTTATAAATCCTTTTTCATGAAGTTTAGTTACAATCGATGCAGAATATACTGGGGCGCCTGTTGCTCCTGGAGAATTATAATTAATTATATGTAAAGAATTATGATCATATAATTCCAATACATCATTCATAAATGTTCCATCATTTAGTATTATTTGACTTCTGATACCAGAAGTGCCTTTAGTAACAAAATATTTAGGATCTACATCTGGAATAAATTTTTTGATTCTATTTATCATGTATGTTTTAGATATTGAACTCAAAAATTCTTTAGACGCTAACGTTAAAAAATCACTGTTGAAAATAATTTTTAGTGTATTTGCTTTTATATGCTTAAATAAATAAAAGATATCACGAAAATTATTAATCCAACCATCATAGGTTTCAGGTGTTATTACTGGTAGTGCAGTAGGTCCAATTTCAGTATTACCATTAGATTTTTTGATCCAATGTGGATCCAAAAATGGATATTCCTCAAATTCCGGTACTGAATAAATATTGGTATTAACCAAATTACCATGATGGGTAGATGCAATGATATAATCGCCCCTAAAATTAATAGTAGAATATTCATTAGCTAGATTAAATTTGTGTGCCAGATCTAATGAATAGCCACCAGCACAATTGATAACAAAGTTGGCAATGATTTCTCTACCATTTTTGAATATTAATTTAGTGTGATCTGGATAATTAATTATGTTTTTGATTTCAAAATTAAAAAAGAAATCGGTCATATTTTTTTCAGAGTAATTTTTCATAACATTTGTCAACATGCCATAATCAGTAGAAACATCTCTAGTACAATATATGCCAGAATAACATTTTACATGTGGTTCTTTTGTAGATATTTGATTATGATCAAATAGATATAATTCAGTCTCATCTAGACCGTTTTCAACCCCCCAATTCAAATATTTTTCTAATGTATTATGTTGTTTTTCATTAATTGCAACTTCGATTGTACCAACTTTCATCCACGGGATGTTGTTTTTTAACGCCAATAATTTCCATAGATCATGAGATAACAATGTAGATTTAGCTATAGTCTTTTTTTGTGGATTAATATAAAATGGAGAGTGGACAACACCAGTATTTCTGCTACTGGCATGTTGTGCTTCACAATGTTCTTTATCAAATACACAAATTCGAAGTGAAGTTAATGTCGATAGCCAATATGATAATGTGGTTCCCAATATTCCGGATCCTATAATGGCAATATCATATTTCATTATGTGATTTAATATCAATAGGTTAAAAATGCGCCGGGAGAGAGATTTGAACTCTCGTATTCAACAGAATACGCGCTTTCTGGAAACGTTCCAGGCGCGCGCCATTCCAGGCTAGGCGATCCCGGCATGATTTTAATTACCTAAAAAATAGGAAAAATATAAGCATTTAGATTTCGAAAATCATTGAATGATATTGATAATTATAGATGAGGTTGTTAGATTATTTAGATTATCTATAGCTGACGACGTTATTTTGTATCTACCTACAGATAGTGTATCTTTATTATTTTTTATTTGATCCCAAATAATTGTTTTTGTATTTTGAGGATCTAAATATACTGTCTTGTTATCTATAGATGAAGCATATAATGATCTCCCTCCCAAACTGGTTATTTTAAATAACATTTCAGTAAATTTCAGTTTAGTAGTTCCTGAATTTATTAAATGAATGGTAACTTTTTCTCCGATTCTAAAATTTGTTTTTTCTGTTATAATAGATAATGATGAACCTTCTACAAATTTAAGTTGTTTTGTACTGTCTATGTTCATAAATAATAAACCAACAAACATACATGAAATGGATCCTATTATAATACTAACAACGAAGCTTGAATTCAATTACATCTTAGTGCGCCAGTTTTTTTGATATGTTTTTGGTGTCATTATTATGCGTTTAGTTTTAAACGCATATCCTTTTGTACTTTTAATAATCTCATTTTCAGACATTATTGATTCTGCAAGAGCAACTATTTCGTATTTTAATGTATAAATTGCAACTAAATCACCTTTTTTAATTTTTGGTGAAATGTATATGATCCCTGGTATTGCAAGCTGAGCGCCATGGCATAATGCGTCTACTGCAGAATCTAGTATGACAACAGCTTTAATTTCGCTTAAGGCTGCCTCTATAGGCAGTATTATTTTCTGTAATTTAGAATAGGTATTCTTTTGTGTCCATGATTCATATGCGTCCATTAGCTCATGAAGGGTTACAAGATGATTATCATTTTCATTGAATTGGCTGACTTGATTTCGTCTCAATTCTATCATAGTAGCTCCACTTCCAAGTAATTCTCCAATATCATACAATAATTTACGTATATATGTTCCACTTTCACATAGAATGCGAATTAATATCAAATTATCTTTTTTTTCTATTAGCTCTATATCAAATATTTTTCTAATTCGAGTTTGACGTAATACAGACGAGCGTTGTGGTGGTTTTTGATATATGTTACCAGAAAATTTTGACAATACAGAAGTTATTTTTTCCTTTGTAAAAAAAGAATGAAGTCTACCTATCGCATGGTATTCTTTTGCACCTAAGTGAAGTATGTTTAATGCTTTTGTTGCATCATTTAATCCAATAGGCAGCACTCCAGAGACCAATGGATCTAATGTACCGCTATGCCCAGCTTTAGATATTTTAAGAATTTGTTTAACAGTAGAAACAATTTCATGAGAAGTTTGCCCCGGAGGTTTATCCAGTAGTATAAAACCATATTTCATAAGTCGGTCCATATTGAATTTGGGGTCAATGTCGTACGATAATTGTGTATTCTGGTCATGAATATCGTTATTTACATGTATTAGTTTTTCAAATTGTTTTAATTTCAAAGTAAATTACGCACTGTAGATTTAGCTATTTTTAGCACTTCATTAGCACTAAGATTACTTGTATCAATTATTTTGTCAAATATTGTATTATCATCTTTAAAATCTATACCATATAATTTTTTATATAATGATTTATTTTCAGCATATCTTTTCTTAACTATTTTTAATGCTTGTTCTACGTTTACATTATCTCTTATTTTCATTCTTTCAGCACTATTTTGATGCGATCCAAATAACCATATTTTGATACCTCCATCAACAAGCCATGGTAATGTATAACTAGTAATTACAACTCCTCCTTTTTGGAAAATTTCTTTAAGTTTCTGATCTACTATTTTATCATATTGAAAATTTTGCTGTCTAAAATTTAAAAAGTCCATACCTTCTTCTGTATCCCACCAATCATTACCTTGTATTTTAAAACCTTGTTCTTTTGCTAGTTCTTTTAGTGCATCACCTCCACTAATATATTGCAAATCAAATTCAGTAGCGAGACCTTTGGCGATAGTAGTTTTTCCTATTGCAGGAGGTCCAGAAATTATTATTGATTTAATCAATTGATATCCATGGATGTTTTTGTTAGTTTCATTATAATACCACTAAAAGCTATAGATGATAAAAAATACCACGCCCAGAAATATATTTCATTTTCCTCAGTGCATATTTTACCATCTATTTGTTCGTTTGTACACGTAAGCTGGAAGAAATCACCAGGTATTATGTTTAAAGATATTGGAGAAACAGCTACAGTGTAAGAAAACAAAGGAGGCAAAACAAAATAAAACATCAATATAAGTGGTACAAATGTTATTAACATAGGTCGCATATTCATTTGCATCATTTCCATATTCAGTTTATTCATGTACATAGATTTTTTATTTAATTCTGCTTGCTTCGCTGAATCTTTATTTCTAAATGCAGCTATACGTTCTTTTTGCCAGGCTCGAGTTTCTTTAGTTATTCTACGAAGCTTATCTTGATCAACTAATTTTTTGCGTATAGCAGAGTTAAATAAATTCAATAAGATTGAGAAGCCGATTATCCCCAGTACAGACGGTATAGTGCCTTTTATTATCGGATCTGCACTTCCTAAAGGACCTTCACGAGAACCAAAAATATCTATCTGCAAGTATATGGATTCGAAAAATAACATAATGAAGTCAAATTCCATGTAAATCATAAACCTATGGCTTTTATTATATATTCTGCGACATCTTTAATGTTACCTTCCTTATTTAATACAGATATAATTGGAGAACCTGATAGAACGGAACAACTTGACAACATAGCTTCTTGTACAGCCATCTCTTTTTTGATAGATTCTATTGATGTGATTATTCTACTTCGCGTCGTATCATTCATTCTCCTATTATAAATTTCTTCAGGTCGTGCAGATACTGAAATAAAATTAGCTGGTTTTATAATCTTCAGTACATATTCTGGTAAACCTGGATAAAATCCAGCAGCAGTCGAGATGAATGCATGAGTATCTATTATAACAACTTTATCATTAAAATTGGCTATTTGCTGGGCCGCTAATAATTGTAGTTTTTTTTGTTCTTCAATTGACAATTTACGTATATCATCTCGATCTTTTATGTTATTTTTTTTAGCTTCTTCCAACATAATAGTTCCAAAACTATAAACAGAAACAGTAGTTTGTTTCATATTTAGTAACTCTACTATTGTAGAAACTAAAGTTGTTTTACCAACTCCAGGAATGCCTACTATTACAACTCTTTTACTTTCTACCAAGCAATGCACCAAGACGTGGCATGACTATTTCAACTTGTTCCTTGACCAATTGGTTATAGTAATTTATCAAGATATCTACTAATAATAGAAGTCCTATTCCAGTTCCAAAAACACCCAAAACATCAGATATGCCTGCTAGAGCTCCCAGAATCATAGAACCTATAATTGTTACAGCAGAGATGTATTTATTGAGTAATAACTCTATTGGTTTGTTAGATCTTCTAAATCCAGGTATTTGGACATCAGCATCTAATAAATTTTTAGCTGCGTTTTTTGGAGATAAACCACCTAATTCTACCCATAATCGTCCAAAAATTACTACTATCACTATCATGAAAATTATATACCCTATAGCACGCAAAGGATCTAAAGCTGCTGTTTCTATTCCTCTAGGTGGAGTTACGTAGTATATCAACCCCCCAATCGGAGTGGATGGATTTGTTGGATCAAATTGTCCTATTATATTCATAATCACATTGCTATTATTTGAATTAAAATTTGCCCAAAATATTTGTCCTATGAATACAGCGTTTGCTGTTAATGCTGATGCAAGAATAACAGGTATATTTGAAACATACATTAACTTAATTGGATATACTGCAGAAAAACCACGATATTTAGTTGAAATTATAGGGATCTCTACTTTCATACCTTGAGTATAAATTAAAATGAGCAGTATTCCTATAGTGAGTAATAAACCGAAAACACTTGGAAGTTGATTGGAACGAAATATAATATCATACATGTCGCCTTGCATGATAGATTGGCCAATATATGGCAATATTCCAATAGTACCACCATCACCAGCAGGCAGTGGACTAAAAACACTCCATAAAATTTGTTGAGCTACACCTGCCATTATAAAAAGACTAATGCCACTTCCTAATCCCCAACCTTTTTGAATTAATTCATCTAACATCATTATTATTATCGATGCACTCATAAGTTGTCCTACTAAAATGTACAAGGTAGATGGTTCAGATATTCCAGGTCCATAAACAGCAGTTCCGTAAACAATTGATTCAACTATAATTACTACATATGTAACTAATTTAGTTGCAGTTTGAAATACACCTCTTTCAGTGGGTTTTTTAAAATCAAAGTTAAGTATCTCCGAGCCTTTCAATAATTGCATTAATAATCCTGCAGTCACGATTGGTCCAATACCTAATTCAATCAATGTACCTTGCTGTGACGCAAAAATGACACGTGCAAAAGCTAGAAAATCAAAGTCAGGAGTAGATGCGCCATATAATGGTGTCTGTCCCATCACCATATAGATAAGTAATGCGACGCCACACCACAGCAATCTATTTTGTAATGGTAATTTTTTTCTAGGTTTTGGAACTTGTGGCAAATATGGTTCTGATTTTTGTACGATAGTTCTAATCAGAGTTGTGGCGGTACATTCAGTCATTATTAGATAACACTTTTCCTCTAGACTGAATAATTTTTTGTTTTGCGTTATTAGTAATATTTTTAATTTTTATTACATATTTGTTCTTGATTGATCCACCACCTAGTAATTTATCATATCCCAAACTAGTCAGATCTAAAATTTTCGTCTCAGAGTCTTTAAATTTATAGTTTATATTATCCAGATCACGTATATTGATCCATTTTTTGATTATTTTTTGATTTGGAGGATGCATAGAATCATGTCCAAAATGATTTGGGTCATATTTCAACATAGAGCTGAAATGATGCTTTAATTGTCCAGTTTGACCTTGCCCACCTTTATGACCTGTAGATCTATGTTGTCCTATTTGTCCCCAACCATGTGTCCTAGATCCACGATATTTTCTAGTTTTTCTTAATCTAGTAGCCATTTAGATCATATTTTTAATTAAAACGCCCAGGTCTTTATTATATCCAAGTATTCCTTTTTCAGTATACATTTTCTTGGTGCTTTTTTTAAACCCATGTTTAGGCGGAGACAAAGCAAACCATGGTTTCAGTGTTTTTATCTTAGACATGGTTGTTCTACCATCAGATATAGAATGTGCCAATTGAGCAATATTATCAAAACCAGACTTCATAGCATCATCTTCAGTAAACTTTATGTGTCCTATTTTATATGCTCTTTTATTTAATAATTCTTCCACCAGAGATATTTCTGCATCGGTCCAACAGATATAATTTTTAATTTTATTAAGCATTCCAATTGAATCATTCTTATTTTGGATTATTGTAGCACGGTATTTTTTTTCCAAGTTAAATAGTTTCAATGTGGTAGATGCCCAATGAGGCAAGTTCACTTGTCCTTTAATTCGCAAAACTAGAAGAGAATTTGTCATATAATCAACCTTGACTGAAAGTGTTTCTTAAACATTGCATAACAGCTTTAGAAGTAGAATTCATTGTTGATGTGGATCCTTTTGCACTGGTCCAGGCATCTTTTAATCCAGCCAATTTAAGTAATCGTCTAATTTGCCCTCCTGCAACCAATCCCAAACCTCTAGGAGCTGGAAGTATTTCTATTACTACACTACCGCCTTTACCAGACACTCTAAAAGGAACTGAGTGGTGTTGATCACATCTACATTCCCAACTTCCACAACCTAATTTAATAGGATTTATATTCAAATATGCCACATTAGTAGCTTTTTCAATGGCAGTTCTCATTTGTTTAGATTTACCTTGTCCTATACCTAACCATCCTTTTTCATTTCCTACTGCAACCATAGCTTTAAATCTTGTAGATTGGCCATTAGCAGTCATTTTTTGAATTATTCCAACGTCTATTACTTCCATCTTTAGATCAGGTAAGAGTTTTCTAATTATTTCAGACTCTTGGATTCTATAACCATTTTCAAATATTTCAGACATAGCTGTGATTTCTCCAGATACAACTTTCTTACCTAATGTTGTACGAGGCATCCAGTTGATCATTTTTTGATCCGAATTGGAATCACGTTGAGTGTTTTTATTTTTGTTCATTTTTTTACCATTTATTTATTATTGATTTGATACTTTCTATGTTATTTTTTACAGAAAGATGCGCTCCATTTATTCGTTGTTCTGTAGGAAAAGTGCTTGAATCTGCTGGAATTTGTAGGCCTGCATCTATTAATCCTTTGAGTGCAGCTGCCATTCTTTGTGTATACTTATCTGTGCCACTATACAAGATAACATTTTTGATTCCTTTAATTATTGATTTTTTTCCTGCCAAATAGCCCGTAAGATATGCTGCAGATATATTTTTTCTAGAACCTTTCCACCCTTCATTAATCAAGAATCTAGAGTGTGCTGATGCCACTACTAAATCTCCTGTAAATACAGGTTTATGAATTTGCACTAATGTATTTTCGTTAGAAATTTTAACTGTGACAAAATCAGATTTATTCATTAGCATAGATCTTCTTTTACGATAATTAGTTTTTTTCAATTTAGCTCTTTTTAATATTTTTTTGTATTTCATCATTAGCGCAAAAACTTAAACTTACTCTTATAAAAGTTAAGGATCAAACAGTGATAATAATAATGCTTTCTGCATATGTAATCTATTTTCAGCTTCACTCCAAATTACAGATTGAGTACTATCTAGTACTGAATTTGTTACTTCATAACCTCGTTTTGCAGGCAGACAATGTAAAAAAATTGCATTTTTATTTGCTTTTTTCATAAGTGATGAATTTATTCTGAACTTAGGTAAAAATTTTTGTATTCTTTCGTTTTGTTGGTTAATATTATGTATTGAAACAAATGTATCAGTCATAACTACATCAGCTTGATCAATCATGTTTGATGGATTGTCACCTATTTCAATGGATATATATTTTCTTGATTCTTTAATTATATCTATGTTAGGTTCGTAACCTAGTGGAGATGCTATGGACATATTTATTCCCAATTTTGAACATCCATAAATTAATGAATTACATACGTTAGTACAGTCACCAATCCATGCTATTTTGATGTGGTTTAGATCACCTTTTTGTTCTTTGATAGTCATTAAATCCGCCAAAATTTGACATGGATGAAATGTATTGGATAATCCATTTATGACCGGAACACTTGAGTTGTTTGCTAATAATTCAATTTGTTTATGTTCATAAACCCTCGCCATTATTACATCTACGTAAACGGATAAAGTTTTAGCTGTATCCTCTATTGATTCTCCTAAAGACAATTGTAAATCTTGTTGAGATAGGTTTATTGCATGACCACCAAGCTGTAACATAGCTAATTCAAAACTTATTCGTGTCCTAGTAGACGGTTTTTGAAAAATCATGGCCATGGTTTTGTTTTTCAACCCACAGAGGTTTTTACATAATTCAGGATAACGTTTAAGCTTCATGCCCAATTCTATTAATTGCAATAATTCATTTGTAGTTAATTCGTTAATAGAAAGTAAATTCTTTGTGAGTAATTTCATTTTCTAAATATATCAAAAAATCTTTTTTTCTTTGTTAGTATTTTATGCACATTTTGTTGTTCTGTATTTGATTCATTTATTTTGTTACCATTAGTTGAATTTGTGCTAATTTTATCATAGCTAGTATTCTTTATATTTTCATCTTCAGTATTATTATTTACGTATTGGCTAGCATATGTTAGTGATTTGTTGTTTTGAGATTTGTGTATTCTTTCGATTTGTTTGTTGGTGGTAGATATGTTTTGTGATACTGCAAATATACTATTTACATATTCACTTTTGTCAAATTGTTTTAAATCTTCGTAATTCTGACCAGTTCCCAAATACAAAATTGGTGTTGCAGTCAATTTCATAATTGATAAAGCTGCACCGCCTCTAGAGTCAGCGTCAGCTTTAGTTAGTATGGCCCCATCAAATTTAATATAATTATAAAATTCTTGTGCTTGATTGACTACATCATTACCTGCGAGTGAATCTCCAACAAATAATTTCAAGTCTGGTTTTGACACATTAGCTATTTTAGAGATTTGATCCATAAGATTTTTACTAGTTTGCATTCTCCCAGCTGTATCAATTAGTACGCAATCAACATTATGCGATTGTGCGTGTAGAATAGCGTCACGAGCTACAGATGCTGGGTCTGCACCATAATTTTGATGTACTAATTTAATATTAAGATTATTAGCGTGTACTTGTAATTGTTCAATCGCTCCAGCTCTATAAGTGTCTGAAGCTGCTATAACTGCAGAAACATTAGATTTTTTCAACATGTAAGCAATTTTAGCAAGTGTGGTTGTTTTTCCAGTACCGTTAATACCTACAAACATTATAACAAAAACGCCATCATTGTTAGTCTTAGTACGAGAAGAAATAAGAGAATTAATATTAATAACTTGAATTGCGTCAAATAACGATGATATATTTTGTGTTAAGCTATTTTGTACTATTTGATGTATTTTATTTTTGTTTACTTTGGTACCAATAAGTTTGTGTTGTAGATCTTGTTTTAATAAATCAATTATATCTATTGCCACATCTGATTCTATTAATGCAATTTCCAATTCAGATAAAATTTTGTCTAGATCTGCTGTACTTATTTCGGTATCATGTATATTGTTTGCAATATTTAAGAATACATTACGTAGTTTGGTAAACAAATTATTTCGTATTGGTTTTTTGTGATGCTTGTGTCAAACGATTAATTTCTTGTTTTCCTTGCTCTAATTTGATCGCAATATCTTGTTTCTGTATAGATGTGTTTTTGAGAGCTAATTCGATTTCTTTAATTCTTGATTCTAAATAATTTATTGCATTAGTTTTATTTTTTTCTATCATTATTCCACTACCAACATTAAGAGCAATCTTTTGATTAGAAATAATTTTTGTTTTAATATATGCACCCATTCCAATTGGCATAAGTGTATCAGATTCTAATTTCTCGCTTAACGACATAATTGATTCTATAGCAGATTTTGCTTCGCGTAACACATTAACCAATGTGTTTTCTTTTTGAATCAAATCAGCAAAATATGTTTCAAGTGTTTGTATTTGGTATAATAATTTTTGTGCTTGATCTTCACTCATTTGTATTTACAACCATTTATTAATTATAAATGCATTTACGTGATATATTAATTAAATTCTAAAAAAAATAATATGGGTCATACAGAATTAAATCTGTTTTCTACCTCGTTCCAATTAACTATGTTCCACCATTGCGATATGTATTCATGTCTTTTATTTTGATATTTAAGGTAGTATGCATGTTCCCATACATCTAAGCCCAATAATGGAATTAAACCTAATGTACGAGGACTAGTTTGATTTGGCATTGCTTTAAATTCAATTTTGTTAAGGTTTTTGTTATATACCAACCATCCCCAGCCACTCCCTTGTATAGATGCTGTGTTAGTAGAAAACAATGTCTTAAATTCTTCAAAACTTCCAAACGTAGAAGAGATCAAATCTGCTAGTTTGCCACCAGGAGATCCTCCACCAGTAGGCGACATATTATTCCAAAACAATCTATGATTATCAAACCCACCAGCATTAAAATTCAATGCATTGCGAAAAGATTCAGGTACTTGATCTATATCATTGAGTATTTCAAGAATGTTTTTATTTTGTATTTCCGGCGATAGTTTTTCCAAAGTTGCATTCATCACATCAGTATATTTTTGATGGTGCTTAGTATGATGTATCTCCATAGTTTTTTTATCTATATAAGGTTCTAATGCATCATATTCATATGGCATTTTTGGAAGATCATATTTAACCATAGCGAGTGTATCACACTATGTAATTTATTAGTTTATGAAATTTTAAAGCTATAATTTAGGTTTTAATTATTAGTATTAGGTCCAGCATCACGTATTTGTTGTGAGACATCTTTAAATTTTTGAAAATTACTTACAAACATTTGAGCGAGTTTATTTGCAGTAACGTCGTAAGAGTCTTTATTATCCCAAGTATTTCTAGGGTTTAATATTTTAGATGGTACCCCACTGCAGCGTAATGGAATATACAAATTAAATAGTTTATTATATTCATATCCTGAAGAATCAATTGTCCCATTTAGTGTGGCAGAGACCATAGATCTACTATAAGATATATTGATTCTAGTACCAACCCCATATGGTCCCATCGTCCATCCTGTGTTTATTAGATAAACTTTGGTATTGTATTTAGTTATTCTTTCACCCAGCATTTTGGCGTACAAATAAGCAGATCTAGGCATAAATGGAGCTCCAAAACATTCAGAAAAAACTGCTTTAGGTTCTTTAATTCCTCTTTCAGTACCTGCTAATTTGCTTGTATATCCAGACATAAAATGAAACATAGCTGCATTTTTGGTTAATTTGGATACAGGTGGAAGCACCCCAAGCGCATCTGCTGTAAGAAACAAGATCACTTTAGGATGGTTTCCCACGCTAGGGGATTTAGCACCGGCGATATAATGCAATGGATAAGCAGCCCTTGTATTTTCAGTTATACTGTTATCATCAAAATCAGGCTCAGATGTGTGTGGATCTACGGTTACATTTTCGAGTATTGTGCCTTTTTTAATAGCATTCCAGATTTGTGGTTCTTTATTTTTGTTAAGCCTAATACATTTGGCATAGCATCCACCTTCAAAGTTAAATATACCATCTTCAGACCATCCATGTTCATCGTCACCAATTAGAGATCTATCTGGATCTGCAGATAAACTTGTTTTTCCAGTGCCAGATAAACCAAAAAATAATGTAGTATCACCTTTAGGTCCTACATTTGCAGAGCAATGCATAGGAAGTATGTTTTTTGTAGGCAATATGTAATTCATAATAGAAAACATAGCTTTTTTTATTTCTCCAGCATATCTGGTACCGCCTATTAGTACTAATTTTTGCGAGAGGTTGATTAATATGAAAACATTAGAATGAGTTTTATCATTTTTCGGTATTGCATTAAAATTATTAATACACAAAATTGTGAATTCTGGAGTGTGTGATTTTAATTCATTAGTAGTTGGCCTAATAAACAATTGTCTTGCAAAAAGATTTTGCCATGCATGATCATTTATTATTCTAATAGGAATTCTGATATTTTTATCTGCGCCTGTAAAACCATCAAATATAAATAATTCTTTACCCTGTATGAATTTCTTCATTCTTTCAAAAATTTTATCAAAATCATTTGGTGAGAATTTGTTGTTTATTTTACCCCAAACTATAGTATCATGAGTATTATTATCATATACTATATATCTATCATTTGGGGATCTGCCTGTATATTCCCCAGTAGTAACAGAGATAGATCCATTATTTGTTACTATACCTTCGTTTTTTTCAATTATTAATTTAACAAGCTTAGCAACAGTCAAATTACGATGTATAAGATGAGACTGAATAATTTCTTTGCCTAATTTCAAACAATGTTGGTTTTTGTCTAGCTCATATTTTTTCATAGTTTACCTCGTAATACACAGACATACAAAAATCGAATCATACAGTAAATCGATGCAACTTACTTTCCTTATTATCTCTTTCTAAAAATGAGGAACCTATTTATTTAAAAATTTAGGAATAAATAACATGTCACTAAATAAGATTAATACAATTACGAAAAATAAGCCTAATTTTATAAGAAAAGAAAGCTGGCGCTATAAAAGACTTGAAACAACGTGGAGAAAACCTAAAGGTATAGACAATCACCAGAGAAAGCAAAAAAAGAGTGTTCCTCCAATTGTAAAAGTTGGTTACCGTGGACCAAAAAAAACTAGAGGGTTACATCCATCAGGATATACTGACAATTTAATATATAACATAACAAACTTAGATAAATTAAATCCCAAATTAGATGGTATACGAATAGGACACAGTGTAGGCACAAAAAAGCGCGAGCAGATTGTCACACAAGCAATAAAAATGAGATTTAAAATTTTTAATAGCAGGGTAATGAAAAATGGTAGTAAATCTCAAAGCTAAAAAACAATTAATTTCACGAGTAACCAAAGTAGGAATAAATAGAATAAAGTTTAATTTAGAAAATCTAGACGAGATAGCGGATGCAATAACTAGAGAAAATATAAGAAGTTTAATCACAGCAGATAAAATAAAAATAAACCCAATACGAGGAATATCCAGAGGTCGAAGTAAAGCAAAAAAGGAACAAAAAAGTAAACGTGGTACAAAACCAGGTTCAAAACATGGAAAAAAAAATGCTAGGCTAGGTAGGAAAAAAAAATATATCAGTAAAGTACGTTCCTTACGCTATAGATTAAAGATATCAAAAAAACATGGAGATATTACAAATAAAGTGTTTTGGAACATGTATAAAAAAATCCAAGGGAATAGAATAAGGAATAATGCACATCTAAGAGAGCTGTTGAATGAGGAAATTAAGAAAAAAAATCAATAGAAAATCACAGTACATATAATAATTAGATTCTAATAATTTCCATATCTAAATTAGATATTAAATGAGGTACGTCATTCATTTTCAATTCATTTGTATCTATAATAATAGAATCGGCCATATAATTTCGTTTTAATATATGATTAAATAAAACGCGATTGAGAAATTTGATATTATATGACGGTATAATTGTTCCGAATGCATATTTACCGTGAATAATTTCGTTTGTAAACTTATCAGGATAATGAGTACCGCCAAGATCTATAGATGTACTATATGATTTTTTAATTGGTAAATTTTGCATGACTATTTCAGATATAGATCTACACAAAGCAACATCATTCCATTGTGTTTCAGTAGTGCCTATTTCTATGAATAAAGTAGGCTTATGAAGTGATGAAGCCCATGATGAGTAGCTTCTAGAGTGATTTTAAATTTTTGAAAATTATTTCTATTATTCCATAATGATCTAATATACGATTTTTGTAAATATGGATGCGGCGTAGATACTTGTTGTATTTGATTAGTAGAATTTGTTTGGACAATACCAGTAGAATGACATGTTAATGAGAGAATATTGGATTTTGCTGCGTGTTTTGATAAAAAAATATAGCCTTCATAATCGTCGTATTTAGCGATCCAATCTGCATAAATAGTAGGTGAATTTATTATAATAACATCGTAAAATTGTCCTTTGTAAATACCATTTTCCATTTTCATGGTACTGGAGATATGTTTGGCCATATTATACCCAGCAGCATCATTTCATATGCTATAATTAACTCCATGAATAAAATTATAAATAAATACTATTTAATCTCACCAATGAGTATGACTACAATTAAAAATATGATAAACACAATAAAACTTGCAAGGAAATCAGATAAAGAGGATTATATGCAACATTTTAGACTGGTATTATTAGGCATATCCACGATAGGAATGATTGGATTTATAATTCAGTTTGTATTTTCTGTAATACAATTGGACAGATAAAAAAATTGTCAAATAATATGAGTGATGCTAAATTATATGCGTTGAGGACGACAGGAGGCCAAGAAAAGATAATTGTTAAGCTATTAGAAAATAAAATAAGTAAAAAAAATATAGACATCAAGTCAGTACTACTGGTAGAAAATCTAAAGGGATATATAGTAATAGAAGCCCAAGATGCAAGTTCTGTATTTGAAGCAATTCAAGGGATAAGAAATATCAGAGGACAGTTAAGAGGTGAAATCAGTTTCAAAGATATAGAAAAATATCTAGTAAAGAAGTCAACTGTTATAGAATTATCTGTGGACTCAACAGTAGAAATAATAGGCGGGCCGTTCAAAGGTATGAAAGCTACTATAACTAGAGTGGACCATGAAAAAGAAGAAGCAACTGTGATTTTGTTGGATGCACCATATCAATTACCAGTAACAGTAGATGCCAATTATTTAAAAATTTCATCTCGTAACAATTAAATTTTTTATTTAATTAGTAAAATATATGTCCAATAATCAATCTATAGATGCTTTGGTTACAGGTGGCAAAGCTACATCAGGGCCGCCTTTAGGTCCAGCATTAGGTCCACTAGGAGTGAACATAATGGATGTAATCAATAAAATAAATGAATCCACAAAAAATTTTAATGGTATGAAAATTCCAATTACTGTCAATATAGATCCAGACACTAAAAAATGGGATGTAGTAGTAGGAATTCCATCTACATCGGCATTGATATTGAAAGAAGCTGGCATAAAAAAAGGGACTAACAGCCCAAAAGAAAAATGGGTTGCAGATATTAATTTTGAACAAATAATAAAAATATCTGAAGTAAAAATGAATTCTTCTTATGGAAAAACATTGAAAAAAGTGTCTAAAGAAATAATTGGAACTTGTTTATCAGCAGGAGTTAAAGTAAATGGCAAAACACCAAAAGAGATCATTAAAGAAATAGACAAAGGTGTATGGGATAACAAATTTTAGTGTAATCGATCGTTTTGATAATTTTGTAGTTCTATAAAAATTTCAGTATTGGTTATTCCATTTATTTTATTTAATTTTTCATTAATCACAGTATGAAGATCTTGTAAGTTTTTTACATAAATTGTTAATATCGCATCAAACCTACCTGTAATTTGTGATACTGACATTATTTCATAGACATTAATTAATTGATTGTATATATTATCTTTAAATTTTGCCTCAATATTAATTCCAACAAATGCTTTAACAGAAAAACCCAGTTTTGTTCGGTTTAGACTTATAGTAAATTTTTCAATAATATTATTGTGGACGAGTCTATTTATTCTGCTATATAATACAGAAGTATTAACACCAGTTTTTTTGGATAAGACAGGTATCGATATAGAGCTGTCTACGATTAATTGATTGATGAGATCAATATCCAATTTATCTAATTTATCAATATTTTTCATATATTACAATTTAGAAGCTTATATTTTGTATTTAAATTTCAGTATTAAATAACCTCAACGATTTTAAATAGCTAGATCATACTGTATTTATCATGATTGATGAATCTAAAATTATTGAAATGGTTAACAATGCTAAGAAGAATAATAATAATCACAAATTCAAACAAGCAATAGAGATGATAATGATTTTTAAAGATATAGATATTAAAAAGGGCTTCAAAATAAAAGAAACTGTACAACTTCCAAATAAACAAAATAATCCATCTTCAATATGTGTATTTGCATCTGGAGATATGGGATTGAAAGCAACAGATGCAAAAGCTGATAAAGTTCTAGATGTAAATCAATTATCAGAATTAGGTTCAAATAAAAGAAAAATACGTAAATTTATTAATAAATATGATTTTTTCCTAGCAGATACTAAGATTATGCCCACAATAGGTAAAATACTTGGACAATTTCTAGGCCCACGCGGTAAAATGCCGACTCCAATTCCTTTTAATACACCAATAGAATCACTTTTATCAAAATTTAGGTCGTCCATAAGAGTAAATATGAGTGGAACTTCATCATTATCATGCAAGATAGGTGATGAAGAAATGCAAGCTAAGGAAATTTCATCTAATGCCATCACCATAGTTAATTTAATTGAAAAAATATTGCCCAATGGTGATAAAAATATCAAAAAGATTTTAGTAAAAACAACAATGGGAAAAATAATTCAATAAAAAATGTATCAAAATAGAACTCAATACCATACGAAGAAGAACAACCTATACAAAAGTATATCTACATACGCAACACAATATAAAAACATAGCATTAATAAGAATGGAAAAAGTTCGCGCGTCACAAATTTCATCGTTAAGAAAGAAATTACATGATACAAAAATATTTAGTGTAAAGGATCGCATAGCCAAAAAAGCTTTGGCGAACATAAATATTGATGTGATTGATAAAATTGTAAATGGAATAAATGGACAATGTATGTTGGTATTTACTAATGTTTCACCATTCGAATTAAGTGCAATATTTGCAAAAAATAAAACAATGTTATTGTCTAGAGAAGGAGATATTTCTAATATAGATATTATAATACCTGCAAAGAATACTGGTGTTGCTCCTGGTCCGATTTTAACCGATTTTAAGGAAAATGGAATACCTACAAAAATAGATCAAGGCACTGTATGGATTACTAAAGATACCCCAGTTATAAAAAAAGGGGAAAAAATTTCTGCAAAGTTAGCATCAATACTTGGTAAATTGAATATTAAACCAATCGAAGCCACTGTGAAACTAAATATGGCGATGGAAGAAGGAAATTATTATAACAATATAGATTTAATAATAGATGTAGATTGGTATAAAGAAGCTTTCTTGAGATCACATGCAAGTTGTTTATTATTATCGGTGGAATGTAATTATGTAACACCAGAAAGCATCAATAGTATAATTGTAAAATTAGTTAATTTGGCATTCAATGTATCAATTAATATAACATATATGAACACAGATAATAAAAAAGAAATAATAAATAAGGCGCATAACAACGCATTACTACTACATGCTAGTATAAACAACTAAAATATTATGTTTAGTTTATACAAGCTGAAATAATAAATCTAACCAAATAGTGATGCCAGGCCTTCCATTGCTTGTTCTTCTGATTTACCACTTTTTTCTTCTTTAGGCGAAGATTCTTTCTTTTTATTAGTATCTTCAGGAGTTTTTTGCGTAGATTGTACTGGAACAGAATTAGACGAACTAATTATCTTTTCAATATCAACATCAGATAAAGAAGCAATCAATGTTTTTACTTTAGCTGTATCGACATCAGAGCCAGCAGCTTTGATTATAGATGTTACATTGGATTCATTAATTTCTTTTTTTAATTTATGTAAGATTAATGCAGCGTAAACATATTCCATTATTTTGTTTTCTTATATATTCAATATAAAACTAATGCAAGATGGTGGTATTATTATGTCAAAATTTTCAAACTTCTACAAACAGAATATAAGTTACGTTTCAGATTTTTATCGTATAATGTATCCATTCTTTGTTTTAATATAGATTTAGCATGATCTTTTTCAGATCCATCTTGAAGCGACAATACATTATTGATTAATTCTGATAAAGATTCTCTCATCCAACCATCAAGTACTGAATACGTTTTTGATGAAATTAACACGATATTGTTGTTGTCTAGGTTTAAAACATCTTCATAGGTTTCATAATCAACTCTGTATATAAATGCAAGAATGCAATTATCAGGAGTAGGGTTTTTTAATATTTCAATAGATCGAGGGCCGGTTTTACCTTGAGTTATTTTATTTTTCAATCCAACAGGAGTGATAATTAATCCATTTATTCCGATATCATGTTCGTGTACTCCTGTAACAACACCAATTACAATATCACATAAATCATCTTTGGATCGAATTGATGCAAATACATAATCACCTTCTTTAATACGAGATTTTTTTTTGAACACGGTAATATAACTTTGTTATTATATTTATTTCATAATATAGATAATTAATAACTAACGTCTCTCTAAATATAATATGAATAGAGACATTATGAAGAAATTTTCTTCGAATCCAGATAAATATTATAAAACTAAATTATTTGAAGATCATAACTTTAAACGTATAATGTGTGTGCAATGTAAGAGATTTTTTTGGACATTAGATGAAAATAAAATATTATGCCCAGAAGATGAAGATGATACTCATTCATTTATTGGCAACCCGCCTACTAATAAAAAACTCGATTATGTAAAAACATTACATGAAATTAAGTCTTTTTTTGCAGAAAATAATCACACAATAATTAATAGATATCCGGTAGTATGTAGATGGAGAGAAGATCTATATTTTACGATTGCGTCAATAGTTAACTTTCAAAGAATTATTGATTCAAAAGTAATTTTTGAATTACCAGCAAATCCACTCCTAGTACCACAAATATGTTTAAGATTTAATGATATAGAGAATGTTGGAATAACTGGAAAACATTTTTCCAGTTTTTGTATGATTGGACAACATAGTATATACAATGAACTTGGTGGATATTGGAAAGACAAATGTATAGAATTAGATTTTAAATTATTAACAGAAAAATTTGGAATTAATAAAAATAAGATAGTGTTCATGGAAGATGTGTGGGAAGGTGGAGGTTCTTTTGGAGCGTCTTTAGAATATTTTGTAAATGGTTTGGAATTGGGAAATGCTGTGTTTACTGAATTTCAAGGCAGATTAACTGAATACACTAAACTGAAACAACTTGTAGTAGATATGGGAGCAGGGCTAGAAAGAATGTCATGGATAACTACAGGCAGCCCAACTGCGTACGATTGTTGTTTTGGCAACATCACAAAAAATCTTATCCAGAAAGCTGGTATTGATATACCTAATCATACACTACACAAATATTTCAAAGAAATAATTCAAAATAAAAAATATAAAAATATTTTAGAATGTAAAAATAAAATAATCAATTCTATCGGTATGTCAACACGAGATTTAAACAATATTTTAGCACTTGAATCTATATACTTAATTTTAGATCACATACGGACATTAATTTTTGCAGTAAAAGATGGAATGATACCTAGTAATGTAGGAGGAGGATACAATTTAAGAATAATCACAAGAAGAATTATTGCCGCCATAAATAAACTACAAACAAAAATAAACATAAATGAAATAATAAATGAAGAAATAAACTATTTAAAATATGCATATCCAGAAATAACAAATGCTGAAAAAGATATCAACATAATAATAGATATAGAATACAAAAGATATTCAGAATCAAAAAAAAGAATTGATAAGATAGTAACAAAAATGGATATAGATAATAAAAAACCAAATGTAGAAAAATTAATGAGACTATATGAATCTGATGGTATAACACCAGATTATTTGAAAGAACGTAATATAATTTCAACATATCCAGATAATTTTTATTCACTTTTATCCAAAAAGAATGAACATATAAAAACACATTCTACAAATATATTGGAGCTTGAAGGCATTCAAAAGACAGATCTGCTTTTTTATAAGACTGATCCTACAGAATTTAAGGCCAACATCCTAAAAGTATATGACAAATATATAATATTGGACCGTACTGCTTTTTATGCTCGTGGAGGGGGACAAGAACCAGATCATGGAAAAATATATTCCTACAATGTTATAGATGTAAAAAAGTATGAAGGAGTGGTAATACATGAAGTAGATCGACATATCAATGATATTAAAACTGGCGACGTTGTTAATTGTTCAATAAATATAGAACGTCGTAGAAATATAACGAAGCATCATACAAGTACACATATAATCAATTCAGCATCACGTAAAATATTAGGCAATTGGGTTTGGCAGAATTCAGCTTTTAAAGATAGTAAATATGGAAGACTAGACATAATTCATCATTCTAGTTTAACAAATGATGAAGTTATAAAAATAGAAAAGATATCCAATGACATAATCCAACAGGATCTAATTGTAAATATAAAAGAATATGAAAGAAAAATAGCTGAACAGAAATTTGGTTTTAAGATTTATCAAGGAGGCGTAATGCCATTAAAGATAATACGGATTGTAAGTGTGGGATATTTCGATATAGAAGCATGTGGAGGAACACATGTTAAGAGAACTGGAGAAATTGGTTTGATCAAAATAATCAAAACAGAAAGAATACAAGACGGAGTCATTAGAATAGAATTTGTATCAGGAGAAAAAGCTGTAGAATATATTCAGGAACAAGAAAATCAACTTACAAAAATTACCGAATTATTACAAACAGAAAAACATAGAGTCATGAAATCTTTTCAAAACAAATTGATAGAATTAGAAGAAACTAAAAAAAAATTGAAATATACTCTTGAAAAAACATCTGAAAATGATATTTATGAAATCATCCAAAAATCCAAAATTTATGGAAAATTGAAACTATATTTATTGGTAGAATATAAATTGGACGAAAAATTTCATATAAATATAGGCAAAAAAGCAACAAAGAAAGATCCGTTATTAGTATATTGTGTATTAATAATAAAG
>WTHC01000041.1 GCA_011523285.1 Nitrosopumilaceae archaeon
CAAAATTAAAAAATCTTATTCATGATCTATTTGATTCGATTCCCACTGGTGTGGGCTCTAAAAGTAAAATAAAATTAAAAAATTCTCAACTTGATGATGTTATAAATACAGGTGTTAAATGGGCTATTAGTAATGGCTATGGAAATGAAAATGACATTGACAAATGTGAAGAAAATGGATGCATGCGCAATGCAGATCAAAATCTGGTTTCAGATAAAGCATATAAAAGAGGCCTTCCACAATTAGGAAGTCTTGGATCTGGAAATCACTTTCTTGAAATACAAAAAGTAGATGAAATTTATGATGAACGCGCAGCTCAAACTATGGGTATTGCAAAAAACCAGATTACAGTTTTGACACATTGCGGTTCTAGAGGATTTGGACACCAAATTTGTAGTGATTATCTAAAGATCTCTACGCAAGCATTATCAAAGTACGGAATAAACTTAAAAGACAAAGAGCTTGCATGTGTTCCTAATAGCTCTGATGAAGGGGAATCCTATCGTAAAGCAATGTTTGCCGCACTTAATTTTGCGTGGTGTAATAGACAAATGATTACATATTGGACTAGAGGATCATTCGAAAAAATATTTGGACAATCAGAATCTGATTTGGAGATGGATTTGATTTACGATGTATCTCATAACATAGCGAAAATAGAAAATCATAAAGTTGACAATCAAACAAAACAACTTGTAGTTCATAGAAAAGGAGCTACACGCGCATTACCAGCATATCATGAAGCACTACCTTTAAAATATAAAAACCTAGGGCAACCTGTATTTATACCTGGATCCATGGGTACTGCAAGTTGGATTTTACTAGGTGGAAAGGAATCGATTAATCTTAGTTTTGGATCTACTGCACATGGTGCTGGAAGAATTTTATCAAGAACTAGAGCTAGAAATAACTATACAAAATCTCAAGTACAAAAATTCCTTAAAGATAGGGGTATTTTCATAAAATCAAGAAGTTCTAACGGTATAGTGGAAGAAACACCACAAGCGTATAAAGATGTAGATAAAATAGTAAACATTTCGCATAATCTAAATATAGCTACCAAAGTAGCAAAATTGATACCAATAGGTGTAATCAAAGGTTGAGTGATAAAGAATTAGAAAAATTAAAAGCGAAAAGGTTAGAAGAAATGAAAAAAAACTTATCATCTCAACAAAATTCTAAAAAATTAATTCATAATAATAAACCTACTGATAGAGAAATACTTATCAAAAAACTTGGTTATCGTGGTTTGGAAGTTCTAGAAACTGCAGAAAATCAATTTCCAAACGAAACCAAACAATTAATCCAAAAATTGAGTGAACTTATATCTGTAGGTTATATTAAAGAAAATATAGACGGAGGTAATTTATTATCTTTGTTCAGATCTATTGGTATTAATGTGAGAGTAAATAATAAAATAAATATTGACAAAGGTGGCAAAATAATGTCATTATCTGATAAATTAAAATGATTTCTCCAGATAAAATTTTTAATATCGTGATAATAGATTGTGATGACTTAAACTCTTCTCCCTCTTTTCCCGCCTTTCTTTCTAGTAGTATCATGTGGTATTGGAGTCACATCATCTATCCTACCTATTTTCAAGCCGCCTCTAGCTAATGCTCTTATAGCTGCTTGAGCTCCTGGTCCTGGTACCCTAGATCCAACTCCTCCGACAGCTCGTACTTTTATATGAAATCCAATAAAACCTCTCGTTTTAGCTATTTCAATAACTGAATTTGCAGCTTTCATAGCAGCAAAAGGTGACGATTCATATCTATCTGCATTTACATGTACTCCTCCAGAGCTAATTGATATTGTCTCTGCTCCGCTAAGGTCTGTCATATGTATAATTGTATTATTATAACTGCTGTAAATATGTACAATTCCCCATTTCTCTTTTTGTTCAGGCGCCTTAGATTCTGCTATTTGACTCAATATATTCACTTTAATACGACATTATTTGAATCTTTTATTTAGTCAATTCAGATGTAGCCATCCGTTGTCTTTGATAGTCATATCGTTATATATCACACCACTACCTCTTGTCACATATCCTATTTCAAATAATTCTATTTTATGTAATATTGCACTTTTTTTGATTTTTATAAGATTGGAATATTTAACAGTTGCAATAACCTCATATTCTTCCCCGCCGTCAAAAATAAGCTTAATCAGATCTAAATCATTTTTTGCAGCAAAATTAATCACATCTTTATTTGTGGGCAGATTCGTTATCACAAATTTTTTTTTCGCTTGCGTAGACATGGTATGTAAAGTTGTAGATAATCCATCGCTAGAATCCATTGCTGACGAAAAATATTTTGAATTTGCGATACAAAATCTTAATCTAGATGTAGGGTTTAATAATGCATTTCTTGTTTTTTTAACAAATTTAGCTGTTGCTTTTAAATCTTTGCAAAGTATATGAAATCCAGAAGATGTATATCCAAATGCTCCTGTCGAAATTATCACATCGTTAATTCTGGAACTTTTTCTTTTAATTATCTTCTTTGCTATCCCGATTAAACAAGTTTCAATTACTAGTTCTTTACCTTCATTAGTGTCGCCACCTAACATTTTGATATTAAATTCATTAGAAATATTCCCTATTGCAGTAGCAAGTTGTGTTATTTTTAATTTTGAAAATATGCGAGGTATTGTTAAAGATATGATGCCATATTTTGGATTCACGCCTTTTGCAGCAAAATCACTTATACATGAAACAATGCTTTTCCTTACTATATTATATAATTTTGTTTTTATTGGGATGTCTGTACTTTCAACCAGTGTATCTACTTTAATCGCAATCATGTTTTTACCAACTTTGAAAAACTCTACATCTTCAGATATCCATTTCTTATTTCGAAATTCGTTCTGAAAAATTTTTATAATTTCTTTTTCGTTTAATTTGAGCATAGGCGTCTTTTATTAATACATTTATCTTCTTTTTTAATATCATAGTTTTATTTTTTTGATTTGTTTCTATTGAAATTCTAACCGTATTATTTTCTGTATTTGATCTCCTTATTAATGCCCAGCTATTTTTATCAAAAATTATTTTTATGCCGTCGCAATATGTTCTAATTTCATTATAAGATTTAATTTTTTCAGATAATCCAGTTATCATGTCATTTGTTACATCTGATCTTATGTTGAGTTTATACCTATCTATAAATGACTTCGATGTATTTAATATCTTTTCTATATCTGCATCTTTCATAGATGCAATTAAAACACATGACAATATTCCATCTCTGCAATAATTAAATTCAGGTAGTATAAATCCTCCACTACTTCCTTCACCTCCTGCATGAGATCTAGTTATTTCTATTTGTTCTACTACGTTACGCTCTCCAACTTTAGAATAGTATACTTTGCATCCCATTCTAATTATGTATTCTGTAATAATTATACTGGTATCTAAACTCACAACAAATTTTTTATAACCTAATTCTATTGATTTTGCTATACATAATAGCACTGTTAAATCTGGAAGCATTTTTTTCTTATTTTTGACTACCACTAATCTGTCTCCATCTATATCTAGCGCAAACCCGATTTTATTATTAGATGTATGCATAATAAGATTATCTAACTTATCATGCACCGGATCCGTATATTTTAAATTTGTTACATCATCATTAATAATCAAAGATTTATGTTTATACTTGTTTAACACTTCGCTTATTATCTGCTTAGATGTCCCGCCACATACATCAATTATTAATTTACGTCCATGATAATCGTTTTTAATGATTTTATTCATATCTTCAACATATTTCGTATTTATCTTAATTTCTTCTCCAATCAAATTTCGTGAACACATCTTAGAATTTTTTATGGTTTTAATCTGATCATTATTTACTCCTTTGCCATTTATACTATATTTGATACCGTTCCATACAATTGTGTTATGAGACGCAGTTATCATCATTCCAGATCCATAATTTCGAGATTCGTGAAATACTACCGGTGTTGGCATTACTCCTAAATCGTATACATCTATTCCATTCTGTATTAATGCTGCACTAGAAACATTTTTAATAATTTTGGAAGATGGTCTGACGTCATTCGCAATAGCACATTTTTTAGATTTAATAATATTGGAAAATCCATTACAAAACTCAATCGCGTTTTCAAGTAAAAAATCATGGCCAAAAATACCACGTATGCCAGAAATAGATATTTGCACCAACTCATGTATGGTGATGCCTTTTTATAAACTCTAAGAATATTTTGATCGTGCCTCGATAGCTTAGAAGGTAAAGCGAATGCTTCGTAAGCATTAGATCATGGGTTCAATTCCCATTCGGGGCTCATTAAATTCACATTTTTGTTCTTTTTTTATACATTATAATTATTGCTGTTCCCAAAGCACAACTTATAAAAACTGGCCATCTTAATTCGTTATTATACATTCCTATATAAGAATAAATTGTACCTCCTATCAAAACGAATCCAATAATCTCTAATAGTTTAATCATTATTATTTAATATAAAAAATATATTATTTAAAATATTTTTATTAATATGGATAAATCCATTCTATTTGTAGTATTGCTTTTTATTGTTGGTGCATTTATATTCATCATTCAGACCCCACCTATGATTGGATTTTTTTACATGATGATAGGAGGCGCTATCATAATAATAATATATGATTCTCTTAAAAAGAAATACCAATTAAAATAGACTATTTTTATAATTATAAACCAAAAGATTCAGTGATATGTGAAAACTCGTCATATGATTTTAAATATTCTTTTCCACGTGACGTTATTACAAATGTATTTCTTTTATCATCTACAATTTTGGTTATCATTCCAGCAGCTGTTAAATTGTTTATAAATTTTCCTAATCGTGAATGTGATAAATTAGCTTTTGTTAGTAAAGATGTAATTTTTATTCCTGTGTGACCTGACTGATCTGCAGCATGTAATAAATCTGCAATTATCTTCATATTGTTTCTATAATTAGACATAAACATAATATGGTAAACTATATTATAAGCGTATTACTAAAATTAAACTAAATATCTTGATGTGATTTACATGTCTAATGAATGGTTTACAAGTTTTCTAGGAATTGCATATAGATATTTTGATGTTAAAATGAATATTGTTATATTATTATCAAATATCAATTATAGTAAATCTGTATGGAATAAGACTGTTAATAAATGGCTAGACAATTCAATAAAAATACGATTTGTAGAATATCAAACCAAATATTGGTTTATCATGTCTGGATATGATAATTTAGGAACTATAACTACATTTTATAAAATTTTACCACGGTCTTATAATTATGATCGGTTCAAACTAAATTGTAATAATGAAGCATATATAAAATTTGGAACTTATACACCTAAATATCGATCCGAATCCAAATCTGATGATATATGTAATTGTACTCATACTCTTCAAAACCATGATTATAAAAGCGGTGCGTGTACATTACTTCCATGTGTATGTACCAAATTTATGACATTTCAAATCATGCTTTTAAAAAAGAAGAAAGCGATCACAGATATTAAATTTTTAACATATGACGAAATTAAAACTGATTCTATTGTATGGAATTGCTTTTACGTTCGAAATCTTGACAATTAATTTTTGTCTATTCTATTAATTTTTTTATGTTTGCCAGGATAATATTCATGAATTTTACGTGAATAACATCTGCCACATAAAATGGAGTCATTTAGCTCCCATTGTTTCATAGGCATATATTTATGAGCAGTATTTTCATGACATATTGTGCATTTATACTTGTGCAAACCACACTTACTTAATATTTTTCAATATAAAATTATCGTTTCAAATATATGGTTTGTCTTACTTGATATTTACTACGATTTTTTTAATTGATTCCATTTCGTCTTCTTCTTGTTTGATCTTTTTGTCTATTACTCGTAACATTGATTCATTCCATACATGATGAGAAAAAAAATTATGTTTTGTATTAGCGATTTCAATTTCATCGTCTACTACAGTATCTTCTAGAAATTTAGTGACTATCACATCAGTGAGTTTTAAGATCTTGGTATTTAGTGTAAATCGCCTAAATATTGGTTCTAGTAAAGAAATATTACTTTTGAAATTATTTTTAGTGTTAAATATATTACGATATAATATTCTGAAATACACTGCTAAGTAAAATAATGTTGAATATCGTTTAGTCTTATGTCCACCCTTTTTACCATATTTCAATATTTTTTTAGCGTACTCTTTGATCAAATAAGGGTACAACAAAATTCTATAATCGTCTTTCAAATCATCATTGAATATTTCGTCATA
Organism: Nitrosopumilaceae archaeon; assembly: GCA_011523285.1. GTDB lineage: Archaea > Thermoproteota > Nitrososphaeria > Nitrososphaerales > Nitrosopumilaceae > WTHC01. The sequence continues at coordinate 6,303 of WTHC01000041.1, forward strand.
TTTACTACCACGTGGCAAAAATTGAGATGGAGAACTATAAGCTTCTGTGGGCCTTTGTTCGATACCTGCTACTAATGCTTGGATGGCATCTTTTGCAACTATCACCTTCTTGTGATTGTCTGGAAGATATTTGTTATATGTAGGATCTCCTACATATTCAGCTTGTTGAGATTTAGTTTTGGTATCAAACGCACCAGCTTGTATTTCATAAAAATATTCATAACTTTTTAATTGAGATTTAATTGATTTATGAAAATCCATAAGCGATACCAAATCTTTACCACGAACAGAATTTTGCGAATTTCTATATTTTGTTATATTATTTTGTTCTTGTTCGTCATCTGCCTTTATTATTGTAGCTGTAATACTTCCATTCATGTTATTTGTTCGTTTAGCTCTATCTAATATTGAATTTGATGTTTGAGCTCCATTTACTATTTGTGGTGCATGTAATATTATGACATTATTCTCACCTACATCAAAATCACTGACAACAATAGTTATCCCATTGTTATAATAAAAGAATTTGTCAGGTGCATTTTGTAGGGTTTCTCTTAATCCTTTATTTACTGTAGTCTTAAACTGCATCCATTGTCTTATATTTGATTCAAAAACATAATCCCTATTCCGCACAATAAATTCTGTAAGTTCTCGAAGTCGTAATATTCCTAATATTGTATTCTCATGACGTAACATTTTTTCAAGTTTGATGGATGACTTTTTACCTGCAGCTGGCTTTTTTATACGTGCCCATAATATATGTATAATTCTATTTATGTCAACAATGTCAATTTCATTGTCATAGTACTTAACTTCTTGATCTGTTACATAACAGCACTTAACTTTTAGGGCCCTTTCTCGTATCTTAGTTACCAGGTGAGCTAATTCAGGTCTCATTTTAGAGACATCTTTATTTAAAAGATACTTTACGTCATCTTTGAACTTTCGTATTGCATCTATAGAATGGGATGAACCATATTTTGACTGAAATAATCTTATTTCATCATTAGAAAAATCCACCGGTAAATATGCATCTATGCCTAAATCATTAGCTCCATCTACTATTGCATCTGACGCATCATCACATGTAGCTTCAAAAACTCTTGTTAACACCCAGTGTAAAAAATTATTACCTTTCTCTGTTTCATTTTTGGAAGTTTTTACATATTCAGATATGCTGTGTTTTATATTATCTGAAAACCCTTCTAGCGGTTCATCTTTTGAAATTTTTTCAGATCCAGATATGTAGTCTAATAAACCTGCATAATTTTTTAACATTGTCAATCCATACATCTCCGTATATTTAGAAAATGTGGTAATTACATAATAACTTTAATTCAAAATTATATGGTAGTAATTCTTTAAAGGTGAGAAAGGGAATTGAACCCTTATAAATAGGCTTTGCAGGCCCACGCATAACCATTCTGCCATCTCACCGACATACCAAAACATACCATCCAAATTAATTCTTTATATCATATTTTTGCAATAGATTTTGATGCAAATTTAATATCGCTCGCTTTTATGGTTTTTCTTTTTGCATGATTTGATATATCTACAGCATTTTTGGCTATTGTTTTTGCAATTTCTTCTATTATGTTTCTTAATTCATTGGCAGATTCGTCACTAACTCTTTCCGCCCCTGCTTTTTTTAATATTCTATAC
>WTHC01000045.1 GCA_011523285.1 Nitrosopumilaceae archaeon
GTATAATAGATTAGTTAGTACTATATTTGTAGATGTAATAAATTAATCGTTATTATCAGATTCTATTTTTCTAATAGTGCTATCTATCAATAATTTATTTCGTAGATAACTAGCTAAACCAATTTGTGTTACAACTCCAACTAAATCATTATTTTCAAATACCAACAATCTTTTGATACTGTTATTAAGCATTTTTTGGATCGCATTTTCAATTTCTGTTGATGGTTTCACAGTTTGAAAATTTTCTGTCATTATATCTTTGATTGGTATTTCAGACGCATTTTTATTTTTAATTATTATTTTTTTAATATAATCGCTCTCAGTTACTATTCCTATTGGTTTTTTATCTTGTAGAATTATTGCAAAGTCTGTATTATTTTCGACAAGTAATTTGGCAGTATCAAAAGCTGTTTTATTGTAATCGATAGTAATTACATTTTTTTCCATAATATGTCTTACGGTATTCATATTATGAATATGGTCTATTCAAATAAAAATTATACTAGATTTAACTTAAAATAATCAATTGTTTATAATGTATTATGAACGTAGGTATAGTTGTTTTTCCTGGTAGTAATTGTGATCGCGATGTCAAGCATGTACTTGATAAAACTTTGAACACAAATTCTAAATTTTATTGGCATACTAAACGAATTCCAAATAATATTGATGTGATCATAATTCCTGGTGGGTTTACATATGGTGATTATCTTAGACCAGGAATAATAGCTTCTCATAGTCCTATCATGAAACACATTCAAAAACTTGCCCAACAAAAAATCCCAATATTAGGTATCTGTAATGGATTTCAAATATTGGTTGAATCTAATTTATTACCTGGAACATTATTAAAGAACACTTCACTTAATTTTATGTGTCAATGGATCAACATCAAAGTTACTAATACTAAAACACCATTTACAACAAAATTACAATTACAACAAAAAATACCAATCCCTATTGCAAATGGTGAAGGAAGATATTATGCAGATAAAAAAACATTAACTTCACTTCAGAAAAATAATCAAATTGTTTTTCGGTATGAAAATAACATTAATAATTCTACTTATAATATAGCAGGTATATGTAATAAAGATATGAATGTTGTTGGAATGATGCCGCATCCAGAACGTGCGTCAGAAAGCGAAATTAATCCAATAGATAATAAACCATCATTATTAATATTCAAGTCTATATTAAAACAATTTACTATTGAAAATTGACATTAACTAATAATGAATTAACATATTTGAAAAATAAAATAGATCGAATTATTACTTCGACAGAATTACAAATAATTAACGCAGAATGGTCTGAACATTGTTCATATAAATCATCTAAAAATCATTTACAAGCACTCAGAAATTGTAATAATACTACCATGACTGGACATGATTCTGGTGTTATTAAAATTGATGATGATTATGTTATAACATTGCATATTGAAAGTCATAATCATCCTTCTGCTATAGAACCATTTGGTGGATCTGCTACTGGTATAGGTGGTGTTGTAAGAGACATTTTATCTTCTGGAACTAGACCTATAGCATTGTTAAACGGATTACGTTTTGGAGATGTTAATAATGCTAACACGAAATGGATTTTTAAAAACGTAGTGAATGGCGTAGGATCTTACGGTAATTGTATCGGTGTACCTAATGTGGGCGGTGAACTAGAATTTAATAGCTGTTATAATGATTATGCATTGGTAGATGTAATGTGTATTGGTTTTGGCAAGCAAAAATCATTAATACATAACCGCGCAAATAAAAATGATCTAGTTATATTACTGGGTAATTTTACTGGACGTGATGGTGTAGGAGGTTCTCAATTTGCATCAGATTCTTTAAAATCAAATGATATTGTATCTGCTATACAAATACCTAATCCATTCATTAAAAAATTGATCATTGAAACAATACTGGAATTAATACATCATAATTGTATTAAAGCTATGAAAGATCTAGGAGGGGGAGGTCTTTCATGTGCTATATCTGAAATTGCAGATTCATTATCGGTTGGTATAACGATTGATATTAATAAAATTCATACTAAACAAACAATGATTCCAGAAGAAATCATAACATCAGAATCTCAAGAAAGAATGTTATTGATAATAGATAAAAATAATCTTAAAAAAGTAAACCAAATTTGCACAAAATTCGATATACCATATTCTATAATTGGTACTGTCACTGATAATAATATGTTTAAAGTAACTAATAATAATAAAACTCTTGCTAGCTTACCAATAGATCTAGTTGTACATCCTCCATTATTACATAGAAATTCATCTGTACCGCATTATATACATGAATTAAAAAATGAAAAAAAATATAATCCAAATAATAATCTTACTGAAATTCTAATACAAATGATTACACATCCTAATTTAGCCAACAAAAATTGGATTTATGGACAATATGATCAAGAAGTTGGTATCAGGACTGTTATCAAACCAGGTTATGATGCAGCTGTGTTGAGATTAGACAACAAAAAATATCTTGCAGTGTCAATGGATGGAAATCCTAAACATTGTTATGTGAATCCCTACTTTGGAGCTATAGGTTGTTTTGATGAAGCATGTAGGAATATAATATGTACTGGGGCTACGCCAATAGGAATGGTTGATCATTTACAATTTGGAAACCCAGAAAATCCAGAAGTTTTTTGGTCGTTTTTACAATCAGTATATGGGATAAAAGATTATTCACAAGAATTTAATATACCATGTATTGGTGGAAAAGTTAGTTTCTATAACGAAACAAGACACGGCCAAATAAAACCATCTCCTGTTATAGGTGTTATAGGTATAATAGATCATGAACCTTTTCATGAACAACAAATATGCGATGGAGATAATTTAATTATGATTGGCTATACTAAAGATGAACTAGGAGGCTCAGAATATTTTTATCAAATCTTTGATTCCTATTCTGGTAAATGCCCTCAAGTAAAATTCCAAACATCTAAACAGCATATGAATATTGTTCTCACATTATTGAAAAACAAGTTAATAAAATCCATAACTGATTGTTCAAAAGGTGGACTTGCATTTGCCATAGCCAAATTATGCATGATGAATCAAATAGGTTGTATTGTAAACTTAAATCTTATACCACATAGCAAATTAAATAATGATAAATTATTATTTTCAGAAAGTCATTCAAGATTTATTTTAGCTGTATCAAATCATAATCTAGATCAAACTATATCGATTTTAAATTCACAATGTATTTTATTTAATATTATAGGTAAATTTAATAGTAATAATCTTATCTTCAAACAAAATAATCTACATGTAATCAACTTAAACATAAAAACTTTGCACAATAAATGGATGACTTCAATAAATAAAATGATGTCTAATGGTAAATGAAAACTGTGGAGTAGTAGGGATTTATAGTTTTGATAAACAAAATGTAATTCCATTAATCATAGATTCACTTAGAGCGTTACAACATAGAGGCCAAGAAGCATGGGGTATTGCAATACCAAACAAAAACCCCATCAAAAAATTAGGGTTAGTTTCATCATCGCATCTGGAATTTGATAGAATCATTAATGAATATTCATCACATCTTGCAATTGGGCATGTTCGATATTCTACTATTGGAAAAAATAATCTTGATAATGCTCAACCTCTTAAAGTACATGATTTATGTATTGCACATAATGGAACTATTTCTAATACTACTGAATTATCAAATATGGTGGGGGGTTGCACATTTACACCACAAAATACTACTGATACGTTATTAGCAGCTAAAAGATTATTATCACTCACACAAAAAACTGGAGAACTTTCTGAAGCATTATCTATATTAAAAAATGAAATGGTTGGTTCGTACTGCTTTACATTTTTGGACAATTCATCTGTTTATGCTGCGCGTGATCCTCAGGGATTTAGACCATTGGTTTTAGGGAGTATAGACCAAAAGACGTTTGTAATAGCATCTGAATCATGTGCTCTTTCTGTAATCGACGCTAAATTAATTCGTGATGTAAAACCAGGAGAATTTATCAAAATTAATGAAGATGGATTAAAAACTAAAATGTTTTCAACTACTAAAAATCAATCTCATTGCTCGTTTGAATTTACGTATTTTGCACATCCGTCTAGTAATATGGAAGGATCTAACATATACTTAGCTAGAAAAAATATTGGTAGATTCTTAGCCAAAAAATTCCCAATAAATTCAGACTTAGTAATACCAGTTCCAGATTCTGCTCGACCCGCAGCTTTGGGTTATGCTAGTGAATTAGGAATACCATTTGATGAAGGTCTCTTGAAAGACAGATATAGCAAAAAAGGCACTTTAAGAAGTTTTATAGAGCCTCAACAAGAAGATCGAGTAGACATCAATAAATGGATAGTACCAATATCTGAGATCATTCGTGATAAACATGTTGTAATTATAGATGATAGTTTGGTACGTGGCACTAGTTCAAAAGCTATTGTTAACACATTAAAAAAGTCTGGAGCGCGCAAAATAAGTATGTTGATAACATATCCTCCTATCATGTATCCATGTTATGCTGGGATAGATTTTCCATCTCAAACTGAATTAGCTACTTATAATGAAAACATAACCACTGAAAAAGAGACAATTGAAAAAGTCAGAAAATACATAGGCGCAAATTTCTTAGGTTATAATGACTCACAAAATCTTGCTAATGCAATAGGAATACCATTAAATTCTCTATGTTTTACATGTTCCACTGGTAACTATGATTCATTGGGGATAAAACCTTCATTTAAAACTAGGAAGGAATTAAAAGGTTGAAATAGCTTTTTTAACTCAAAATGTTTTAGATAATTTTTTATTCATGTTATTTCTGTTTTTTATAATGAGCTATGTTGACTTATATTTAGATCGATCTAAATACAACCCGCATTTATGTTATGACATTAATACAGATGCTATATTGTTTGGTGTTCCTTTCGATTCAACTCATTCATTTCGACCAGGAACACGATTTGCACCTAATGCTATACGTGAACTATTTGATAATATTGAAACGGTGGTTCCAGACCTTGCAGTAGACATAGACAAAATAAGTATAAGCGATATTGGTAATACAAAACATACTGTAGAATCAAAAGTAATGTTATCCATGGTTAATAAAATCACATCGGAATTATCTAAAACACATAAACAACTTTTTATTTTAGGAGGTGAACATCTTATAACATTTGGATCTTATACAGCTTTTCCCAATAATGTTGGTTATGTTGTTTTTGACGCTCATTATGATTTACGCAATGAATATGGTGACACTAAATTTAATCATGCTACATATCTAAGACGAATAATCGAAAAAAACAATACTGCAGAAAATGTAATTCATGTAGGAGCCCGCGCATATTCTTCAGAAGAACTGGAATTTAAAACTAAATATGATATCGTATCCATAACTGATAAAGACATTCGAAATGATAATGGCCCAAAATTACTTACTGACATGTGTTCTACATTTGATCAAATATATCTTAGTGTAGATTTAGATGTTTTAGATCCAGCATATGCACCAGGAGTAGGTAATCCAGAAGCACTGGGTATCACATCCAGAGAGCTATTTAATATGATATTAATTTTGAATGAAAAAAATATATTATGTACAGATATAGTAGAATTATGTCCTATTTTTGATAATGGATCTACTACATCTATTGCAGCAAAGTTATTATCATATATACTCGCAATGAATAAAAATTGAATTATGTTTTTATATTATAATATCATAAAAACACAAATTAATATATATATCAAAACATAATTGTTATTTGATTTTCCTATAGTATAAGATGAATTTTCTAAGTAAACAAGGTGATGTTTATTTTGTTAAATAATTTCAGAAAATTATTACAACCCATATTAAATAAATTGGGTGAAATATTTGCTTCTTTGATACCTTATCCAACTGTATGGACATATCTAAGTTTTATTTTAGCTTTATTTGCAGGCGTTTTATATGCAACAGATAATTTTCATCCATTGCTTTTAGGAAGTTTATTTGTTTTACTTTCTGGTTTTTTTGATATTGTAGATGGGCAAGTAGCACGATTTTCAAAATCTGTTAGCAAACAAGGTGAATTTTTAGATTCTGTATTGGATAGATTAAGTGAATTTGCTATATACTTAGGAATATTAATTGGAAATTATACTGAAAGTTATCTTGTATTCATAGCAATGTCATTATCGTTTTTAATAAGTTACATAAGATCAAAATCAGAATTAATACAAGTACATATTCGTGGTGTTGGTATTGGTGAACGTGCTGAACGCTTATTTATAATTGTAATTTTTGGTATAATGGGATTCATAGAGCTTGCTATTGTAGCTATTATTATTATCTCTATAATAACTATATTACAAAGGTTATATAAAGTACTAAAAAATGTATAATAAAAAATAATTATAATTTTTGACGTTGTCTTCGACTTGATTCTGAACGAATTTTAAGTATTCTAAAATGAATAGCACATGATATACAATACCATTTTAAAATTTTAGGTGTCGCAATGTATGTGCCTTGAGTTTTTAATTCTTTGGCTAATGCATGTTCTACTAAATTTAATCTGGATGTTATTTTTTTGGCTTTATCTCTAGGTACGGTAGCACCACAGTTTACACATTGTATTCTATCAGATGATCCTTTACCGCCTTTTCTGCGCCCACGGCTAGCTCGCTTTAATGGCATAAACATAATTGGTATATCTTATTTATATTCTTGTTCTTAATATTGATGGTTAATCAATATTTCTAACGTTAGAAATATAATATAATATTAATGTATATTATAATTCATTGAAAATAACTATTGTTTCGCATAGTACAATAGATCTATTTGTGAATGGCGAACAAAATTATGAACAAGTAGGCGGCCCAACTTATTATGGTGGTATAATAGCAAAAAATTTAAGAGCTACGGTCTTCTTACAGACTAAATTTGGACAGGATTTTTTATTCAGAAACAAATTAATTGATCATAATTTTTTATTCGAAAACAAACCGTCAAATCAGCTTACAACAAAATTTAAAATTAATTTGATTCAGAACGAATTATTTTTAGAAAGCTTCTGTGAACCCATAACGTCTATAAATTATGATTCGGACATAACTATAATAGATCCAGTTTTTCATGAAATAGATCCTTATGTGTTAGAACAAATACCACATACATCTACTGTGTTCTTAGATCCTAGAGGATTTTTACGACAACTTGATTCGCAAAGACGTATTTTTTTAAGTAAATCTGATATCAATCTTGTAAATATATCTATTCTCAAACTAACTGATTTTGAAAGTTTGATATTGACTGGTCATAGTGGAATAAATGCAATGCGTCACTTACAAAAACTTGGCGTCCAAACTATAATTCTATTTCGTGAAAATGAAATATTGTTATTAAATAAAAATAATTTATATACAATTAGAAATAAATCATTCAAATATCATAATGCTATCGGAGTGATGGATATATTCAATGCTGCATTTTGTTGTACCTATATTAACGAACATGATATAATCTGGGCGCTCTGCTTTGGCGGTGGTTCTATGCAAGCAGCATTAACCATAAATGAATTAAATATAACTAAATTTCCAACACGAAATATGATAGAAACAAACGCTGCATATTTTTATAATTTATTACAATTTACACAAATATAATCTTAGATAACTTTTTAAAAGATAGAAACATGAATATTTGGTAAATAAACTAACACGATATGAAACAGATAGATTTATCTATAATTTTACCAACTTATAATGAATCTGAAAATATAATTGAAATTTTAAAAACCATCCCAAATTATTTACCTCAAAATATGATGTCAGAAGTAGTTGTAGTAGATGATAATTCTCCAGATGGTACTGCACAACTTGCACAAAAGTATGCAAATAATATAAGCA
>WTHC01000025.1 GCA_011523285.1 Nitrosopumilaceae archaeon
AAATATCATTACCGAAGCTGTAGAAATTTTTATAATTATAAGCACTCCATATAAAGAATTAAAAATATTCATATTGTTGTCTAGAACCCATAACATTATTGGACCTGTGGTAATTAAAATCCCTGTGGATATCATAAATAATGTTGAAAAATTTGGCAACAAAGAAAAAAATACAGTTTTACTATCACGATAAAACATAGGCAACAAAACAAAACTGAAAAATATGATCCCACCAATCCAGATTGACGAAAATGAATTATGTATGTAATCTAATATTGCGCCGAATTTATTTTCACTAGACGCATTATGACTAATTGCAGTAGTAGTTAAAACTAATATAAATGCCAAAACACATATGAACAATTGGTTATTGATTGTAATTTTTCTTTTTATATTAAAATAAATTAATTGTATTAACAGGATAATAATAACAAATGTCCTTGCGATCCAAATTCTACCGAAAGTCGTATTTAACACATCCATTATTGCTGCATCTAATCTGATTACATGTATTATAATCACCAAAAAATTAGAAATTATTAGAGATGTTATACCAATTTTGATCAAAAAACTAAATCTTTTTGTGTATTGTAAGGAAGTCTTAGTTCTATTGCCCATTTTATTTGATAGTATTAGTATTGATGATACAGCTACTCCCACTATGATTGTCTGTCCTAAGAATCCCGGAAATCTCACTACAGATTCTGGCCAAAAAATTGTTTCGGACTCATCTTTTTGTTCATGGTTATAATCTATTCTCATATTTCCTACTCCAACAATGAATGTATGTTCAACTACATGTCCATCAATTTTGGATAAAACCTTGCTTTTTATAGTATATATACCATCTTCTAATCTTGGAGTGGTTACAATTAAAGACTTTTCGTCTTTATTATAGTCTACATCATTATTATCTACTCTTTCTCCATTGCTGTCTAATACTTTTATTGTGCTAAATGCTAATTCTATCTCTTCAGAATAATATGTTGTTATTTTGTCGATTGCTTCTACAGTAGTTAATGCTTCTGGATGGCTTCCGATCAAAAAAGGATGAGAATAGACATCTTCTGGCAAATTAATATAAATCATAATAATTAACAAAAAAATATATTTTTTCACACAGACATATTAAATTCTATATATAATATATTAATTTTGACTTAAATAAGAATAAAAAGCATACTATGTTTATAGTTGTAATGAAAATCATTTGTTATTATACTGTAATATTGTTATTTTCTATTATTATAATAACCAATAATGCTTTTGCGCACACTGAAGTTAATATAGCTCAATATAATATTAATGTTGGATGGAATGATGAACCTCCAATTACTGGCTTCATAAATAATGTGACATTTGAAATTAACAAAATGAATCAAACAAACGTCAAACATGAAGTTAAAAATGCATTTAAAAATTTAGATGCCTATATTAAATATGGAGGCACATCAAAAAAATTAAATATTAATTCATTACCGGCGCCAGGAAATTACGATTCTAAAATTATACCTAGTAAGCCTGGTTCATATGTAATTGAACTTCAAGGCAAACTAAATGATATTATAATTGATGTAGATATTCCAATAGACGAAGTTAAAGATAATAACATTTTGTCATTTCCACAATTGAAGATAAGCTCCAATGAAAATGAAATACACATAATTAAAAATGCTATATCGTCACTTAGACAAGATTTAGATTTATTACAAAATAACAAAAATAATAAACAAAATGATTTAGATCTATCATCTTTTGATATGATATATGACATGAATATTTTAGCGCTTTCTCTATCCTCGGCAGGAATTATTTTATCTATTTTAGCAATAATAAAAATAAAATGAGAATTTAGAATTTTGTAATTCTATATTTAGTTGTTAGTATTGTTGTACTTATTATGGCTACAGTCAATACTGCTATTGCAATAACTCCAAATTCTGGAACTACAGTGAATTCTATGGTTTCGCCACTAGGTCCAGTTATATCGTCTATGCCTATTCCTTGTAATGTTATGTCAATATCTACTTGTTCGTCAGAAGATAGTTCAGTTGTGGTATGATTGGCGATGCCATCATGCGCATGAGCTCCAATCGCAGATAATACCACTCCATCAGCTTGAGTTACCGTCATATCGTAGTTCATGTGTTCTTGTAATTCTCCACTTTGATGATCATAAAATTTTACATCTATGGACATCATTTCATTGGAAACAGGCTTGCTTGTTTCTATATCTATTCTTATACTTCCATCTGCAGATATATTTTGTATTGTAGTAATTTCTTCATCATCATCGCTATCTACTGATGTCACTGTATCTTCATAATCATCATCACTAGTTGTGGCTTCTACAGTAATTATTCCTTCCATCCAAGGATGTACCATACAAAAATAATGATAGTCCCCATCTCCGAATTTATCATCTGTGAATTTAACAGAAAATGTTGTTCCTGAAGTAAATAGACTGCTATCAAATAACCCGTCTGGGCCGTCGTTTGGAGTTCCACTAGTTACTGTATGGGCAGCGGTGTCATTATTGGCCCATGTGACTTCACCGCCTATATCCACACTTACATTGTATGGAGTATAGCATTCATTGTTTTCTTCACATCCTGGAACAGAACTACCTTCTGTTACGTCCACATTAACTTTTGAATGATCTGCGAACACTTCTGTATTCATCATACAAGCAGCAATAGCCAAAAGCATTACACTGCATTCTATAACTACTCTTGTTCTCATTATTTTTTGTATTTATGAGACAAATAAAAACTTCTTGAATTAAATCATAAGAATGTACAATAATATTCATGACGGCACGAAATTTAACATTTTTAAGCCAATAAAATATTTAATTAATTATGAAGATTAATATAATTTTATTTATATTATTTACGTGTTTTGTGTATGTTCTAACTGATGACGCATATGGTCATGGACTTGGAGGAGATCAAGCTCCTCCAATAAATTTTGCAGGCATGGATGTTACTGTGAGCACAAAACTAGATCCATCAGATATCACAGCTGGAGAATTAACTAAGGCTAATATGATAATAAGGTTTTTTGATACTATCACTGACAACAATTTAGATAATGTTACTTATAGAGTAGAATTATGGAGAGGAGGAGAACTTCTGGCTAGACAATTATTTTATGATAATGATGGAGAACTTAATGTAGAAATTAGGCCAAAAATAAATTGTAACGAGAAGGAACTATGGCGTTGTACAACATATAATGGATTCAAAGATCCAATTAGTGGTGGATTGACTGCTATGGGTGATGGTAAACCAATAATATCTGGGCCTATTTTTAATCAAGGTGGACTATATAACATCAAAGTAGATATTGAAGGAGCTACAAGTCCCAAAGTACAAGTAGCTCAACCATTAAGTTTTGAAACATTCGTTAGTGTCGCGCAAGATCAAAATTTCATTATTAAAGATAATAACAGCTCTGAAGAAACACAGATTACTATAAAAACATATTATGATGATATTCAAAGTTTTGAATACGATGATTCAAGCTATTCAATATCGTTTAACATGCCATTCAATTGGGATCAAGACTACATAAATTTAGTTCAAATGGTTCATGAAGAGGTAAGACTGCCTAAAGAATTTAAACCATATAAAGAAACTAATGGCTTTAAAGGATACATTAATGGGGTAGAAGTAGATAACAGAATAATAATAGCAGATCCATATTCATATGAAGATCTCAATGTAATACATTTCCTGGTTACTGGTAATGAACTACAAAGAATAAAAAATGAATTTACAAAATATGATAATAATGTGATTAAATTCATGATAATTCCACAACAAACACAAATAGCTAATTTGTTAGATGTTGAGATAGATGGAGGTGCATTAGCTCAAATATCGTGGAATGAAAACGAATTAATTTCTTCGAATGATGGGAATGGTATACCTATAGAATTTGCATTTTTTGACCGCCAAGGGAATCTGCTGAAAGATATACGATATGGCTATACCATTAGTCACAACAATAACGAACTATTATCTAATATTGGAACAGATCAAATCAATCCTGGAATAATAGCTAGTGAAGGAATAGATATACAACAAATATCAATTCCAGATAACGGTACATATGAATTAAGTGTAGCAATTTTTGGAGTTGGCATCGATTACGATCAAAAATACTCAGGTATAGGAAAAGGTACATTTGAGGTATATGCTTATCCAAAATCAAATACCGATAATGTAATTCTAAATACGCCACAAATACCAAATTGGATCAAAAATAATGCAGGTTGGTGGGCTAACGGTAAAATCAATGACGATGATTTCATATCAGGATTAGAATTCCTTATCAAATCAAATACAATACAAATCGCGCCTGTAGACAAAAGTAATTCTGATTCTATAGATCAAATTCCAGATTGGATCAAAAATAATGCAGGTTGGTGGGCCTCAGGAGAAATTGACGACAATGAATTTATAAATGCTGTCCAATATTTAATAAAGCAAGGAATAATTTCCTTATGATAATTAATAAAAATATTTAGTAATTAATCTATGTTTCCACTGAAAGATGAAAATCCACATCCTCCTGGATTTAGACCAATTGTTACTTATGCATTAATTATTTGCAATATCTCGATATTTTTCTATGAGGTATTATACATAGGGCAATTCTTTGATTTTACGAATAAACATGCAGCAGAATTATTTTATGATTTAGGAGCAATACCAAACTGTGTAATGGGGGCTGACATAATAAAAATAGACGGATATCAAAACATTATAATTAAATGTCCAGATTTATCATACTTAAGATTATTAAGTTCTATGTTTCTTCATGGTGGATTAATGCACTTAGGAGGAAATATGTTATTCTTGTGGATATTTGGAGACAATATAGAATTAAAATTTGGCAGATTGAAATACTTAACGGCCTATTTTTTTTGGGGAATATCCGCAGGATTAATACACATTCTAGGTGATGCAACTAACTCCATACCGGCAATAGGTGCATCTGGAGCAATATCTGGAATTTTAGGAGCTTATTTAATGATATTTCCAAAAGCTAAAATAGTAACATTTGTGATGTGGGGATTCTTTTGGAGGACGATCAGAATACAAGCTAAATGGTTTCTTCCATTTTGGTTAATATTTCAAAATATTTTTCCGCTATTTGTTGGAGGTTTCGGAGTTGCAAATGAAGGAGTTGCGTATTTAGCTCATATTGGAGGTTTTGCAGTCGGTGCTCTTCTTGGTTATATATACAAATTTTTACATAAGTTAGATACACCATGATTAAAATTTAATATTTAAATAATCTTTCAATCAGAAAAATATATGCCAATAATAAAAATTTCTATGTATCCTGGACGATCTAAATCTCAAAAAGATGAATTTGCCAAAATTGTTTCTCAGGCGGCAATAAATATTTTAAACGCAAAAAAGAGAGATGTTATTATAGTTTTTGAAGAAAATGATAAAAACAATTGGTATTTCCATACAGATTAATAATACTGAATATTTACCATGTCTAAACTTGCATTAATACAGATGCGAACATCACTAAACAAACAAGAAAATCTAACCAAGATACTCAAATATATAAATCTCGCATCTAGAAAAAAAGCAGAGCTTTGTGTTTTTCCTGAGTTTATGATGTTTTACTATGATCCTAAAAATATCTCAATTCAGGATCTTGCAGAAAATATTGATGGGCCTTTTGTTACAGCTATATCTAATGCTGCACAATCAAATTCAATCAATGTAATAGGTACATTTTGCGAAAAAGATAAAGCTGGGTCTAATAAAGTTTATGATACATCTTTCTTTATAGACAAATTTGGAGTTGTTGTTACTACATATCAAAAAATACATCTTTATGATGCATTTGGATACAAAGAATCAGATTATATTTTACCTGGATCAAAAATTGCGAAACCGATAGATACCAAAATGGGTAAAATAGGAATGTTGATATGTTATGATTTAAGGTTTCCTGAAATATCTCGTATTTTAACTGTAAGGGGCTCCGAGATATTAGTAATACCATCTGCATGGATAAATGGATATATGAAAGAACAACATTGGATTACACTAAATAAAACACGTGCTGTAGAAAACGGTTGCTACGTTATAGCTTCAAATCAAGTAGATAATGTATATTGTGGAAGAAGCATAGTGATAGATCCTATGGGAAAAACAATATTAGACATGAAAAAAAATGAAGGTATATCTATAGCTGAAATATCCACCATAATGATACAAAAAACACGAGCAAATTTACCACTACTCAAGCATCGACGTCCTGATGTTTATCATTAACATTAGCTAAATTTTTCTTACATTTAATATTGGTGCATTGTTTATTCCATTTTTGCTTTTTGTTATATCTAAATAAGCAAATTGGCCATAAACATAACTTACATTTAGTTCTCATAATACGCAAAGAAGCTTTTTGTATCAACGGTGTAGACGCATTACAACCATTTACATAATTTGAACATCCTATAAATCGTTTCATAGTTGTAGAAGATCTAATAACATATAATTTTCCAGTTTTACATTTTGGACAAACAATTAATTCCGAAGAAATTCTATTGGTTGATATTACATATTTTTTTTTATATTGAGACCATCGAACATGACCGTTACCATAAAAATATTGCAAGAATTCACTTTTTAATCTACGTAATTCTGTACTTCGGACACTATATTTCATATTCGCCAACTAAATTATGTTATTATATATCCAATATAACTGAAGAATTTTTATATGGATGCAAAAGTATGTTAATTGTGGAAACAGTATGTGTTTTGGGTGCTGGAAGTACAAGATATGGTAAATTAGATGATAGTATAAGTGACATAGCTGTACAATCTTCAATACGAGCTATTGAAAGTGCTTCTATAAAACCAAATGAAATAGAAGCAGGATACATTTCTAACGTTTTTGGTATAGCTGATAAACAAGTACATTTAGGCCCTGTTATAATGAGTAATTTAGGAATTGCAGACAAACCATCTTTATCTATAGAATCTGCTTGTGGAAGCGGTTCTGTTTCATTACGTGAAGCTTTTGCAAATGTGGCTGCTGGATTTTATGATGTAGTCTTAGTGACGGGTGTAGAAAAAGTTACACAGACTGGTACTGAATGGACAACAACTTATTTTTCTTATTGTTCGGATTTCTTTTATGAAGGAAAAGCAGGTGCTTCATTTCCAGGTCTATTTGCTTCAATGGCTAGAGCTTATCTAAATGAGTACGATGCTAACGAAGAAGATTTTGCAGCAATTGCTGTGAAAAATCATAATAATGGATTATTAAACCCAAAAGCACATCTAAGAAAAAAAATCACAATAGAAGATGTTATGAAATCTCCTGTGGTTGCTAGTCCGTTAAAACTTTATGACTGTTGCCCATTCTCAGACGGTGCTAGTTCTGTAATTTTATGTAATGAAAAATTTGCAAAATCACATACTAAAGATTATGTCAAAATAATTGGATCTGGACGAGGTGGTTCTCCAGCTGCATTACAAGGCAGAGATCACATGACTACTATACCTAGTACGAAATTAGCTGCTCAAGCTGCTTATAAAATGGCAGGCATATCTCCTAAAGATGTTGATTTTGCTGAAGTGCATGATTGCTTCACTATAGCAGAAATGATTGATAGCGAAGATCTTGGGTTTTTTGAGAAAGGTAAAGCTGTAGATGCTGTACGTAATAAACAAACAGAATTAGGAGGCTCTATACCAATTAATCCTTCTGGAGGATTAAAATCAAAAGGACATCCAATTGGAGCTACAGGAGTAGGACAAGCAGTTGAAGTATTTGATCAACTTACTGGCAATGCTGGAGAAAGAACAATTAGAGATGCTAAAATTGGTTTAACACATAACTTCGGAGCTACTGGAGCTAGTTGCGCAGTTCATATTTTTCAAACTGTATAAATTGTCTGCAAAACAAGAATTCATAGATGCTGCAAAATCTGGTAAAATCTTAGCTAAACAATGTACTAAATGTGGAGACAGTAATTTGGCGACTGTGTATTTTTGTAGAAAATGTGGTAACAAAAAATTTGAAAATGTTATGCTAGATGGTGAGGGCTATGTTGAAACATTTACTATAATTACAGTTCCTCCTACTGGATTTGAAAAATATGTTCCATATGCTTGGGTTATAATGAAACTTAATAATTCAGATTTGAGAATATCTGGATTTATGTCCAATATATCTAAACCTGACGATCTGCCTATTAATACCAAATCACGGGTAATAGGATTTGATGAACGTGGTATATTAATACAAAAAAATAACATCCACATAAATCAGTAAAATAGAAATAGCTAATAAGCTGTTAATCATTATATGCTTAAAGCTCATGTAACTTGCGGCAAGTGTGGTAGCAAGATATATGATATGAAAATATTGAAACCAATAAAAGATATAGTAAAATCTTATAATCATAAATGTCCTTCATGCGGACAAGATCTTTCAACAGAATTTGATATATATATATAAAATTAGTATGTCATAAATTTTATTTATTATTATTTTTACAAATTTCCATGGTGATAAGTTCTGGTATAGCTGAGCATAAACGCAGCATTTTACGTTCAACTTCTAAACGAGTACGAATGATATTTTCTGTAATGGCTAGTCCAAACAGAATAGATATTCTAAGGATATTAAATTCCAAAGGCCCATTAACATATTCAGAATTAAAATCTTTGGCTGGATTTAAATCTAAAAAAGAAAGTGGTAAATTTGCTTACCATTTGAGAAAACTTTTACATCAATCTCTCGTTTCATTAAATAGATCTGAACGTAGATATACTATCACAAATTTGGGCAAATTAGTTCTAAGTCTTGCGAGACAAATAGAAGAACGTTCTGTAATTGAAAGTGGAAAAATGTATGTACGAACTTCGCACCAATCTATAGAAGAGTTTAATTCACATAAGATAATTCAATCTTTAGTCAGAGAAGGCAATTTGCCATTGGAATTAGCACAAAAAATAACCGAAGAAGCAGAAAATCATATCTATAAATACCAAACCACATATTTGACAGGATCTTTAATACGTGATGTTGTGAATTCTATTCTTTTAGAACATGGACATGAAGCATACAGAAACAAATTAGCTAGAATAGGATTACCAGTTTTTGATATAGAAGAGATGCTTTCCAATATTGATAATATGGATAAAGGCGTAGAAGGATTATTACTAAAAATAGGCTGTAGAATATTTGAAGAAAATTTAATCTTGAATAAATTACCTAAAGACGTTGCAGATTCTTACTTATCTGGATACTCACATATTGTAGATTCTGGATTATGGACTCTGCTTCCAGATACTATATTTGTTAATATCACAGAGATAGCTGAAAATGGAATTATCCATATTGGAGGAAAATTTCTAGATGTTACACAAATTATATGTGCTAGTAATACAGACAGTTTATTTGTATTATTATCCATATTGATTTCTTTATTATCGAAGGAAGCTTCAAAAGAAGTTGTTATAGACGGTTTATCAATATTATTAAATAAATATTTTGATGACACTTCCAAAATTACGACCAAATTATTAGAAACATTTGCTATGTCATCATCAAAGCACACCATGCATGCGCTTATATCATTTCGAATTAAACTGAGAGATGATCCAGATCTAATCATAAAAATACTTTCTGCCTATAGAGAATACACTAAAACAACTCCTATTGTAAGGATTGGTTTGATCATTGATTATGATAAATGTGAGTTAAACAAATTTTCTGTACTGTTAGCTGAAATAATAATGTTTGGTGGTCAAATTATGTTCTCTCAACATCAAGTATCTAATTACGGTATTATGAGATACAACGATAAAGATCATATAAATGTGCAAACATCAGAAATTCCCTCTATTAAACTACAATCGTTGACCATCAATTTGCCTAGACTAGCATTAGAATCAAATAAAGACGAAACATATTTCAGAGCTAGGTTAGCATTACTAATGAAACCTGCTATAGCATCAATGAAACTACGTAAAAAAGACATATCTGATTTAATTAGACGTGGATTAACTCCAATCTTAGCACATAATACACAACATATGCAACGTAGCTCTACATCTTTAGTGATAAACTTAGTTGGTTTGAGTGAAGCTGTTTTCGATATACTCGGTTATGATAAAACCGAAGGCAAGAAAATTTTGTATAAAGTTATTGATACAGCAGTAGATGTAGCGATCAAAAAAGGCAAAGAAATCCAAGAAAATGTAAACATATCAATGATAGATAGTGATGGTATTGATAGATTTACAATCTTAGATAGTGAAAAATATGGCAAAAATTATTTAGTGAAACCTAGAGATAATAATTTCTACTCTGTAGGTGTTTCTTTTACTTATGATGAAATATCTAATTTAAATGCTAACAGTGAGATAATTTTTGAACATAATAAATATGTCAAGATAGTTAATGGAGGTTTATTGACACGTGTGATTATAGATAAAAACAAAAAATTACGTGAAATAACTAGATTGATTGAACATACATGTAGAACACTTACAGCATTTAAACTAATAAAACCTATATCTATTTGTGGGAATTGTGGATTCAAAGATGGTCAAAATATGGATAAATGTATGTCATGTAACTCTCCATATATAATTACATGACTGTAAATAAATAATCAGACGTCCAAATATGCATGATATGCAAATTATCAACAATTAAGTTATATTCATTTAATTTGTTATGATCATGTGATAAATTAAATGACAGGATCTCAATTCAGTGATTCAATAGTACAAATTCGTAAAAGAAATGGTAAAATAACTAATTTTAATAAAAATAAAATTTCAAATGCTATTTATAAAGCATTAGTAGCAACCTCGAAAGCTGATCGTGCATTGGCTGACGAATTAACAAACGGTGTTATAAATAAATTACACAAGCAAGGTTTTTCCAATTCGAAATCTCCTAGTGTAGAAGATATTCAAGACATGGTTGAATCTACATTAATAGACAAAGGATATAGTGATATTGCTAAAGCTTACATATTATATAGACATGAAAGAAGAAAAATAAGAGAAGAAAAAATGAATCTATTGAATATAGAATCATTAGATCCTGTGTCCAAATACTTTGATATTAATTGTTTAAGAGTCCTTGCGTCTAGATACCTGGTACGCAATAACAAAAGTGAAATAACTGAAAATCCCACAGAAATGTTCGAAAGAACAGCTATCATAGTTGCAATTGGTGATTTATTGTACGATCCTATATTATTTAGTCATGAAAGTAATATCAAGCAAGATATAGAACAAGCAAGAGTATACCTTAACAAACTAGATGATTTTGATTATAAATTCCAAATAGGAAATTATTATCTCAACAAATGGCATTTTAGAAGCCTTATATATCATTATATTAATTTGGCTGAAAATGGCCATATGAAAATAGGATTCAAAGATCTACTTGTAATGCTAGCTTCCAAGAAACTAGATAAATACGCAGACAAAATATTAGATTATTTTGAGATAATGACTTCCCAAGACTTCTTACCAAATTCTCCCACCATGATGAATTCTGGTAGAAGATTAGGACAACTTTCTGCGTGTTTTGTACTTGATATGAAAGATGATATGTCTCAAATCATGAAATCTACTTCAGATGCAGCACTAATTTTCAAATCTGGTGGTGGTGTTGGAATAAACTATTCGGATCTAAGACAAGAAGGCGATATAGTGGCATCCACTTCTGGAGTGGCATCTGGACCAGTTTCATTCATGAATATAATCAATACTGTCACCGAAGTAGTAAAACAAGGAGGTAAACGGCGCGGTGCAAATATGGGTATAATAGAGTCGTGGCACCCAGATATTGAGAAATTCGTAACAGCAAAAACGAAATCTGGAATATTAGAGAATTTTAACATTAGTGTTGGTATATGGGATGATTTCTGGAAAGCTCTTGTTGATAAAGATGAACATAAATACATCTTAAGAAATACTCATAATAAAAAACCTGTACGTGAGATAGACGCTAATCATTTAATCGATCTGATTGCGCTTTCCGCTTGGAAAAGTGCGGAACCTGGACTGATATTTTTTGATATTATAAATAAATACAATGTTTTTGCTAAGGCGCGTGGAAAACCATTACGTGCTACAAACCCTTGTGGAGAACAAAGTCTTTATCCATACGAATCGTGCAACTTGGGCTCAATAAATTTATCGAATATTGTTAAAAGAAAAGCAGACGGAGAATATGAATTTGATTGGCAAAGATATGAAGAAATAATTAGAAAAACTACCGTATTTCTAGATAATATTATAGATGTAAATTATTATCCAATCAAAGAAATAGATAAAGCATCTAAAGAATCACGACGAATAGGATTAGGTGTGATGGGAGTAGCTGATCTCTTATATAAATTACGTATACCATATAACTCTCACGAAAGTTATGAATTTCAATCAAAATTGGCTGAGGCCCTAACCTATTACTCAATGGATGAAAGTATATCTCTAGCAATATCTAGAGGGCAATTCGACTTATATCAAAATACAGAATATCCTGATGGTAAAATACCTGTAGCTGCCTACTACGAAAAACCTAAATCCGAGCATTATTACGATTGGGATTCATTGATTTCTAAAATACAAAAACATGGCATAAGGAATGTATTGACAACTACAGTTGCACCAACAGGTACACTGTCTATGATAGCTGATTGTTCTAATGGTATTGAACCTACGTTTGCACTAGTTTTTGAGAAAAGAGTTACTGTAGGAAGATTTTTTTATATTAATAAAATATTGGAACAAACTCTTAAAGAAAAAAAATTATATAACGAAGAATTGCTGTCCAAAATTGCTGATAATTATGGTACATTAAATGGAATAGACGAGATACCAGAACAAATTAAAAAAATTTTTGTCACTGCAATGGATGTACATTGGACAGATCATCTAATGGCACAATCTGTGTGGCAAGATTGGATTGGTAACGCAATAGCTAAAACAATTAACATGCCAAATGATGTATCTGTTGACGATGTAAAATCTTCTTATTTATTAGCACATGAAATTGGATTAAAAGGTATAACTGTGTATAGAGACGGCTCTCGCCATAAGCAAGTTTTACACATGAGTAAAAATGCAGAGAAAAACTTCAAAACCACTCCAAGCAAATACACAATTAATTACATATTTAACAATATCAAAAACCACTATGTAAAAGATCAAATATGTAAAACGTTACATTTGCATGTTGATTTAGACACAAAACAGTCCTCCATCGATAGTGAAGATTCATCTCAATATACAAAATGTCCTTCCTGTAAAAACAATCTGGTTTTTATTGAAGGTTGTAGTATGTGTATAAATTGTGGTTATAGTGGATGTAGTTCTTAATTCATTTATAAGTATAATAAAAAATGATTTGATACTTATAATTGATTTTGGTTAGATATGATCTATTTGCGCCTTGTAGCACACATAATTCACATTACAAACAAAAATCTACAGTTATAAAAAACAATATTATGTGTATAATAGCGGTTATAGTATAGTATGGTAGTATACTGGCCTTCCAAGCCAGTCGCCCGGGTTCAAATCCCGGTGGCCGCATAATTATATTGTGTACTACTGATTATATAGTATTGAAAAAAAATATTCAAAAACTTGCTATGGAACGTATAGAATTATTAATCAAATATGCAATATTGAATGTTAAATCAGATACCAAACTAGCCAAACAATACATTATTAGAGCTAGGAATATCTGTATGAAATACAGGATAAAAATACCATATGAAATCACAATATTCTTTTGCAAAAAATGTAAGTGTTTCATAGCTCCATGTATTGATTCTAAAATTAGAATTGGAGGTTCACAAATAAAATCAGTTAGAATAACTTGTAATTTATGTGGTCATATTTATCATAAAATAATAGTACCTAAATGATTTATAAGCTGATTACATTTATTTTAAGTAATGGTGAAAGTTTATGACGTTCCTGCTGATCTATTGATAGATAAATTATCTAGTATCTTAAAAGAAGAAGAAATATTATTACCTAAATGGGTGCCTTTTGTAAAAACTAGTTCTCATAAAAAAAGACCACCACATGAAAATAATTGGTGGTATACACGATGCGCATCAATTTTACGTAAAATTTATCTATACGGTCCAATTAGTATCAACGATTTACGTAGTATATATGGTGGTAATAGAGCTATCAGGTACAGCACATCTAACCATAAAGATGCTAGCGGTTCAATTATTAGAATTATAGTATATAATCTTGAAAAACTAGAATATGTAAGAAAAACTAAACGTGGAAGAATGATTTCTAGCTCCGGCATGAAGAAACTGGATAGATTATCTGCAAATATTCTTAACCAACTTTGTGAAACAAACCCATCACTTAAAATATATACCAAGTAAAAAATGAACTATACTAACAAAGACGAAATAGATTCAACAGATCGAGATTCAGAAAATTCACAAAAAGAACAATTACTTAAACAGATACTATCTTCTGAAGCGAGATTTAGACTAAATAATATTAAAATGGTGAAACCTGAACTAGCTAAGATGGTGGAGAATTATCTTATTAATGTAGTATCTCAAGGTAAAGTAAACTATCAAATATCAGATGAACAACTTAAACAATTACTGCGATCTGTGCAACAACCAAAACGTGATTTTAAAATTAATAGAATTTAATTCATCAAAATATATTTAGGTAAAAAATATACCCTAGTTATGAAAGCAGTAGTTTATGAAGAATACGCTAAAAACGATGATTTTAAAAGCATCTTGCAAATCCAAGATCTAGAAGAACCCAAACCAAAACCTACAGAAGTAGTATTTACGGTTGAAGCAGCTGCACTAAATTACAATGATATTTGGGGCATGCGTGGTTCACCTGTACCTGTACCATTGCCACATATTTCTGGATCTGATGCTGCTGGCAAAGTGATTGCTGTGGGTGATCAAGTGTCTAGAATCAAAGTTGGTGATAGAATAGTTTCTCATACTAATATGTCATGTAGAGTATGTTCTGCTTGTACAGACGGACGTGAATATGATTGTACTAACCGTACAATTTGGGGTTTTCAAACGGGACCACTTTGGGGTGCTTATGCAGAAGTCGCTCATTTGCCAGAAGTTAATGTAGTGAAAATACCCGATACTATAAGCTATGATGACGCAGCAGCTGCATCAATGACAATACTAACAGCTTGGCATATGTTGGTTGGTAGAGCAAAAATAACACCAGGACAAACCGTTTTAATTATGGGGGGAGGTTCTGGAGTAGGAACCTTTGGAATTCAAATAGCTAAACTATATAACTGTACGGTTATAGCAACTGCAAGCCCAGATAAACTAGATAAATGTATACGACTAGGAGCTGATTATGCAGTAGATCATAGGCAAGAAAATTGGCATAAAGAAGTTAGATCAATAACCAAAGAAATCGCTAAAAAAACACACACAACACCTGGAATAGATCTATCATTTGATCATATAGGACAAACTCATTGGAATAAGCAACTGACATTATTGAAATATGGTGCCACATTAGTATCTTGTGGAGCGACAACTGGATATGATGCACAAACAGATCTAAGGCATATATTCTTCAAAGGCACCAACATATTGGGATCTACACAAGGCACTAAAGCTGAGCTTGAACAGGGATTATATTGGATGGGTCGTGGAAAAATTAAATCCGCCATAGATTCTGTATTTTCATTCGAAAATGCTGCTGACGCCCACACCAAAATGCTCACAGGCAAAGGTATGTTTGGAAAAATACTATTAAAACCAAACTAATTTTTTTTATATGACGGTTTTACGTAGTTTACTTTTTGTCCCTGGAAATAACAGTCGGTTTATTGGTAAAGCCAAATCACTGAAGTCAGATATACTCTGTTTCGATCTAGAAGACTCTGTGCCTCAAAACCAAAAACAAACAGCGAGAGAATTTATACATAATGAGCTACAGGAAACTAGCAAATATCAACAACAAATATACGTCAGAATAAATTCTCCCAAATCTGATTACCTGAATGACGATCTGTTAGTAATAACTAAATGTAAAATAAATGGTATTGTCATACCTAAAGTAAGTACTGTTGAAGAATTAAAAATGATCGAAAACAAATTATCTAATTTGGAAATTCGAAATAAATTTAATCATATTAAAATTATCCCTTCCATAGAATCCGCACAAGGTGTTATAAATTCATATGATATAGCATCATGTTCAAATCATGTATACGCATTAATATTTGGAATATTTGATTTACTCCATGATTTAGGAATTAGATATAATAAAACATTGGCTGCTACAAACTTTGCACGTGCTAAGATACCAATAGACGCCAAAGCTGCAGGTATATTTGCAATAGATTCTATATGGCAAAATCTTAAAGATACAAATGGTTTATTCAATGATTGTGTTGTTGGTAGAGATCTTGGTTATTCTGGAAAAAGTATAATTCATCCTGATCAACTAAAAATAACTCATGATGTATTCAAACCTAATGATGATGAAATCGAATGGGCACATATGGTATGTAATACATATTCTAAAGCAATCAAACATGGTATTGGTTCTACCAAATTAAAAGATAACATGATTGATGAAGTCCATTATAAAATGGCTAAATCTCTATTAGAAAATAAGTAAATTATAAATACATTTTATAATTGAAATAGAATAAATTGTTTACTGGTATAATTGAAGGTACTGCTACTGTATCATCAATACAACAATATGATTCTAATGCAACAAAATTAAAAATGGATATGATAAATTACTCATCGAATATGAATATCGGTCAAAGTGTTTCACTCAATGGCGCTTGTTTATCGATCACAAATATTATTAAAAATAGATATCATGAATTCGAATTAACCAAAGAAACAATTTCTAGAACCACATTTGCAAATATCAAAACTGGTGATAAAATAAATGTTGAACGTAGTCTTAAAATTGGTGATAGATTAGATGGTCATTTTGTATTGGGACATGTAGACTGCGTTTCAAAAGTATTAAAACTACAAAAAATGCAATCTGAAACCAAAATTTGGTTTGATATCCCGCAACAACTTCGTAAATATATAGTTAGTAAAGGTTCTATAGCGATAGATGGAGTTAGTTTAACTATTGTAGATGATCTTGTAAATGAGTTTAGTGTTTGTATAATACCACAAACATTACTCAATACAAATTTTAATACCAAAACCATAGGTGATGAAGTTAATGTAGAGATCGATATACTTGCAAAACATATTCATAAAAATAATAACTTGTTTACTGGTAATTACTAATTTTCTTGTAAGGTTAATATTGCGTTGTTGTTAAACAAATATTGTGACTTTAAATAATACAATAGAGCATTTCCAACGCGGAGAATTTGTTTTAATACATGATGATAATGATAGAGAAAATGAAATCGACATGGTGACTGCAGCAGAATTCATTACACCTGAACATATTGTGAGATTACGACAACATGCTGGAGGTTTAATATGTCTTGCAATAGATTATGCTTTTAGTAAAAAACTAGGAATAGATTACATGCATAATATACTCAATGATTGTCATAATCTTAACATCAAAAAAATGATTTCTGGACTTGAACCGTATGGTGACAAATCTTCATTCTCTATTTCAATTAATCATAGACAAACATATACTGGAGTAACAGATGTTGATAGAGCTACTACAATCAAAGAAATGTCTAATCTATACAAATCAGATTATCCAAAGAAAAATTTTATAAATTCATTTAAGACGCCTGGACATATACCTCTATTACTGGCTTCTGAAGGCCTACTTGAAAATAGAAAAGGTCATACCGAGATGTCCATTCTGCTAGCTAAATTGGCTAATGTAGTACCAATTACTGTTATTTGTGAGATGTTGGATTCTAAAACATATTCAGCTTTGTCTACAGCTAATGCAGAAAAATATTCAAAACAAAATTCAATACCATTAATTCATAGCAATGAATTATTGGAATATTCTAACGTGTATTGAATAATGAACATCGCAATAGTGGTATCTGATTTTAATTATAACATAACTTCTAAAATGCTTCAAATCGCATTAGAAAAAACTAAACGGATGAAAATTACGGTAACACATACTTGTAAAGTACATGGTGTATTTGATATGCCGATCATAGTAGAAGCATTATTAAATAAAAATGATGTTGACGCTGTAGTAACTTTAGGAGCAATCATAAAAGGCCAAACAAAACACGATGAAGTTATAGCTTATACTGTATTACATTCACTGTCTCAATTATCACTAAAATATAAAAAACCAGTGTCTCTTGGTATCAGCGGACCAGGTATGCATGAAAGAATAGCTTATTCTAGAATACGCAGAATGCCTGAAAATGCTATCGATGCAGCTTCTAAATCATTACTTGAATTAGCAAAATTAAAATAATTGATTCAAATCACAGTTATAAAATTATCAGATTATGGGAAATGGACATTGACATTAGGTCAAGATAGAGAACATGAATTACAAATGTTTCAAGCTTCTTTATATAAAGAAACACAAAAACTGTTTTCTGAAAGAAATTCACTTGTTTTTTCAAACAGATTTGATGAATTATTCGCAGTAACAAACAAATTAAATTTGAATGAACATCTGTACATACAAAAAAAATTGAGAACTATATTTAATAACCCACTGTCAATGTTCATAGGTTATGGTGAAACTCCATTTGATGCAAATGCACATGCGTTTGAAGGAGAGAAATCACGCACAATACTGAATCAGGACTACATGATATATGGATTCATAAATGATACTAATAATAATGATAATGTTGTTATTATTCATTTTGATGTTGAAGACTTTACTTCGTTAAAAAAGAAACAGACCCCATACGAAACGTCATCAATAATATTTGATTTATATCATACTATGTCGAGATTTTTTCTGCAACAAAAATCATTATCATTTTTTCTTGGAGGAGATAATTTTATGGTATTATCACATAATAATTATAAAAAACAAACATCTGAATTTATAAATATTATACATAAAAAATATGGGTTGATTTTAAATTGTGGCGTTGGTAAAGGATCCACAGCTCGAGAAGCGGCTAAATACGCAACAAAATCATTAGATACAATTCGTGCCATTAGAAATTCTGGCGAAAAAAAACCATCAATTTATGAGCTTTGATTCTTAAAAATATTGGAATATTTCACGGTAATGATTTAGACTACATCAATTCTACTAATTTAAAAATTTCAGGTCAACATTTTGATGAAATAAATAATAATGACATATTATCAAATAATAATGAATCTACTATTGATTGTGAAGGGCTAGTACTGGTACCAGGATTTATTAATGCTCATACTCATATTGGTGATTCTATAGCTAAAGACATAAATCTATCTTTGACTGTCAATGAAAAAGTCAATCCGATTTATGGAATGAAAAAATATATCTTGAATAACTCATCGCCATCACATTTAGCAAGTTATATGCGTAGCTCATGTAACTCAATGCTTAAAAAAGGTATAACCACATTTGTAGATTTTAGAGAAGGTGGCATAGATGGAATAATTTTACTAAACAAAGTATTAAAATCTGTACCAATCAATTGTATTGTTCTTGGCCGTATAGAATATTATCAAACTGGTGCACAAATTAAAAACAACGAATTTCTTTCTCATGAACAAAATCATGATTTATCTATAATCTCTAAACATGCTGACGGTTTAGGCATAAGTGGAGCAAATGAATATAGCGATTCTATTCTTCATTGCTTTTCTCAAATACCTAAAATTAGAGCTATACACTCTGCAGAAACTATGGCTAGTGTAGAAAAATCTAAACAAGTTACGAATAAATCCGAAATAGAACGTGCTTTGCAATTAAAACCACATTTCATCATACATATGACTTATGCATCTGAACATGATTTACTTGTAACACGTAAATATGTAGATACAATAGTTATATGTCCTCGTTCCAACGCTACTATGGCAGAAAAAATTCCGAATGTATATCAGATGATGAAATTGAGATATAATATTGCAATTGGCACTGATAATGTTATGCTAAATACACCAGACATGTTTAGGGAAATGGATTATCTATGGAAATCTACCATGGCTATAAACAGAACCAAAATATCTCCCAAACATATTTTAAAAATGGCTACTGTAAACCCTGGAAAAATACTACATAATAAAGGTACAATAAAGACTGGGGCAATTGCTGACTGTATATTTATTAAAAAACATGACATAGATTTAGATCCTATTCATGACCCTCACGCTGCAATGGTCCATAGAGCATCAGAATCTTCTATTCAAGCTGTTATGATAGATGGTAAAATAGTACATGGTAAAATCTAAACCGTATATTATTTTAAGTGCTGCAATTACACTTGATGGTAAAATAGCTACCAAATGCGGAGACGCCAAAATTTCTAGCCATAAAGATAAAATCCGTCTTCATAACCTTAGGACAACCGTTGATGGAATATTAATTGGCATTAATACTGTAAAACAAGATGATCCTCTTCTAACTATAAGATATGCAAAATGTGGTCATAAACATCCTGTTCGTATAATACTAGATTCAAATGGTATTATAGATCATAATACCAAAATATTAAAAACATCTACAAAATTTAAAACGATAATCGTCGTATCTGAGAAAATACCGCAACGAAATCTTAACAGATTAAAAAATTATTTAAATGTGGATATAATAATGTCTGGGAAAAAAACTGTTGATATAAAACAATTATTACGACATTTATTAACAAAATATTCGATGCAAAGAATACTTGTTGAAGGTGGAAGTAAAGTTAATTGGAGTTTTATTAATCAAAACCTTTTTGATGAATTAATAATAACCGTATCCCCATACCTGGTAGGCGGAACAAGATCTATACCATTTTTATCAGGAACTGGCTTTCCTAATATTGCAGATTCTCCCACATTGAAATTGAAATCTATAACACGTTTAGAAGATGAAGTTGTTCTTAATTATGTTCGTCCATGTCATTTTTAATTTGTTCTATTTTTTGATTCAGTGCATTTTTGATTTTATCATTTCGTTTTAAATTCAAGACATTACTACATGTAGCACATTTAAAGAAACATTCTAAAGCTTCATCAAATGTGATCCTTCTACAATCTTCATTTCCACAATGATAGAATTCATATTTATTTTCATATTCTAATCTTTGTTCTAACCTTTTGAATATCTTTTTTTTCTGACTTAAAATAAAATGTTCAACTTCTTCTGCGCGTGTACGCCATCTATAAACAAACCAGCCTTTTCTTTCATCTTTTATTCTAGTTCCTGTGATTAAAGCCTTTCCAAACAGATCATATAATACACGTCTCACCATATTTATTCTTAATCCAGTTGAACTAGCAATTTCTTCGTCTGTAGCATCTTCAGATCGTAGAAGAGATCTAGCAACTTTTAGATATTCATCGCCACCTATCATTGATGCAATTCTTATAAATGGATCTTCTCGTTTTTCTACCATGATTATAATATATTTTTGATTATGTTATTTAATCGATTGTTTTGGATAAAATATTCTTACCTCGAACATCTGGAATGATTTCAATCTTTGCATTATTAAATTTTTTTAAAAACTGTTTGCCATGTTGAATTCTATCTAAAAATACTGCTAACGCACTAATTTCAGAATGTGGTTGATTGCCTATCGCTATATTATAGTCTGCAATTTCGTAGATCTCTCTAGGCACTTTACTAGCTCCTACTATTATTAACATATTATTTTCGGCATTTATCTTTGAACATGCACAATTAATATCCTCTCCATACATTGTTAAATGAATAATTTTATATGATTTTTTTTTGATTTTAATGAATTTTTTCCAATTGTTAATAAAATCAATCTCAAAATTACCACCCCATGTCGAATTAATTTTGTACACAGTATTTTTCATATGCTCATTATTTTCATGCATGTAAATCTTAGTTGCATTGAATGCACGTGCGACTAAAATTATATGTGTTATTACACGTTCATCTCTTACTAATCTTTGTCCGATTTGTAATATTTCTATCATATATATTATTGAAATTTAATTACACATTATAATATATTTGCAAAAACTTCTAATACGCTGTGTGTAGGTAACTCATTATTCTTTTGGTTTGAGTACATTTTCTATGTTTATATTTAAAACAATTTCAGCGATATCTTCTGCGTATTCAGCTATACGCTTTATATGCTCGATTATTTTGCGTATGAAATAAATTTCTTCATTATCTGTGATTGTATTTGTTTCATCTAAAACAATTCTTTCATGCTGAATTATTTTAGATGTATTATCTATAGTGTAATCTGCATGATTGAAATCTTTCTTAAACAAAGACAAACATGATTGATCAATAAGATATAATGCAAATTCGGCCATTTCTTTTATTTTATAATAGATGGGTTTTTGAATTGATTTTTTGAATCGTA
The DNA here is from genome assembly GCA_011523285.1 of Nitrosopumilaceae archaeon. Taxonomy (GTDB): domain Archaea; phylum Thermoproteota; class Nitrososphaeria; order Nitrososphaerales; family Nitrosopumilaceae; genus WTHC01. The sequence goes on from WTHC01000025.1 coordinate 22,510, forward strand.
TTAATTCTTCTGCTATTAATACCACATGATCTCCAGTACGTTCTATATTTTTTGTGATTACTCTGTATCCTAAACAATTTCTAGCATTAAATTTCATATCTATTAATACCTGTTCATTCTGGATAGCAATTTTTAATTGTCGTATTATGTAAAAACCAAACCTATCTACCTCGTCATCTGTTTTTATTACTTCGTTTGCTAGATCTAAATTCGTTTCTTTGAGAGCTAATAATATGTCTGTTAACATAGATTTTGCGAGATGTGTCATTCTTTTGAATGCATTATCTATGGATAATCCTAACGAATTAACTAATACTTGAATAACTATTCCACTAGTAGAATCTGCAGTAATTTCAGCACCTATTAACATTCGTTTTACAGTCTCTTTGATTATATTTCGTTGAGCTGGTTTTAGTCTACCTATCGTTGGTTTTATAGTGATTATTTTGAATCCTATAAAATACAATGAAATAATTTTCCTTATTACAGATTCTTCGTCATCATTTTGTATTTCGAAAACTGCATCTTCACAGTTAGTATAATTAGTTAAATTCTTAGATGGTATTAATTGTAATGCTGTGTTTTGTTTTTTAATTGTAATCTGATCTCCGCGCTTTAATCCTAACTCATTTATCCAAGATTTGGGTAGTGATATTATATATGATGATTTGCCAGTAAATTGAATTTTTCTTATTTCTTCATTTTTGACCATATTAATAATTATAATAATTAATTCTATATAGTTAATTCGATTAATATAAAACTACTAATAAATCATATTTCTTCATATGTATTAATGGATCCACTAATAAAATTAAAATATACTATAGATATATTATTCGGACATAACACTTCTAAATTTTTACCAAAACCAATGACATTTTTTTTCTCTCATAAAAATGGACGACTACGAAATGTTTATTACAACGATCAATTGCTTTGTACGTTGAGAATAGACGGGGGATTAGCAATCTCTATTTTTCTTGCTGCAATGTTATTAAAAAATGCGAAATTTCTAACATATTGCCTAGCGGTAGATAAAGTTTCAAAACCATTCATTGAAAAAGGACGATCTGTATTTTGTAATCATGTTACATGGTGTGGAAAAAATGTTCATATCCAATCAGATGTTCCTGTTTTATACCAAAACAAAGTTATAGCTATAGGCAAAGCTATGCTGTCGTCAGAGATGATAATTTCGCAAAGCAGAGGCGTAGCCGTTAAAATTAGAAATAGTTTAAAATGTCATCGTTAATGTAAAATATTATGATGCGTGGAAATAATCGCCATCTTAGAAGAATGATGGATAAAATGGGGCTTGATATGAATGAAGTACATGATGTACAAAAAGTGATAATTACAACTGCCAAAAAGGAAATAATCATAAATAAACCATCTGTTACAGAAATGAAAGCACAAAGTAACTCTATTTTTCAAATTGTAGCAACTAATCTAGAAGAAAAAGAATTGGATACCCCAATCTTCAACAAAGATGACATTCTGTTAGTGTGTCAACAAGCTAACGTTGATACAGATAAAGCCATTTCTGCTTTAACTGAATCCAAAGGTGATCTTGCACAAGCAATTTTATTATTAACTACAAAATGAAACATTAAATTACTGATCTGTTATAATAGAATAATTGGGCGAACAAGTAAATAAAATAATAAAGGCACTATCAAGCCTAGAATCTGACATAGACTCTCTACATCAAGATGTATTAGTAATGCAAAATGACTTAAAATCTCATACTCAACAAGAAATAAAAAAATTAACTATTGAAACTCAAAATATAGCAAACACGGAAGCACAAAGAATGATATCAAATGTACGTGATAAAGCAAAACTGAAATCAGAACAAATAATCAAAGATAATGAAAGTAAAATATCGAAGTTGAAAAATCAAATAGATCACAGCTTTGATGAAGTTGTAGATCACATATTTGCGTTAGCATTAAAGTAGTATATATGTACAAAATGTAATTTTTTTTTATGTTATTTTATTTATTAAATAATTGTGTATTATGTATTAATAACATCATTCACGTTAAATAATTGATTATTTTTGGTGTATTTTATGTTGATCTTTAAATAGATCCTTTTATTAATAATATTACTTAGAGAGATAAAAATGACATGTAAAGGGATTTGTATACGATATAAGGCTCAAAAACCTGTTGGTACTGGCAGGTATGCATCAGGACAAAGACGCTGTCAAATATGTGAAATATTCATAAAATGGGAAGGTCTTTGGTGTCCATGTTGTGGATACAGACTTAGAACCAAGCCTCGAAATCTTAAATATAAAGCTAAATTGCGTGCTAGAATAGAAGCAGATTCACATACAGAAGAATTAACGATAAATGCATAGTACATATTTCATAACTAATGCCAAATTTAGGTTATGCGACAAAAACTGTTCACACTTGTAACAGAAAATTTGTTATTCATGTATTAAAACTTAGTAATGGTTGTTTTGTTGTTGTATCAGAAGATTCTGAAAAATTAGGTTCTATGCTAGCAGCTATTTCTACTAATATACCTACTACCATAACAATACTACCTGATAAAAATAATCCGGTTTTTTCTCAATTAATTGTAAAACAAGTTTCTTCTGCTATAAACGGAATATGTATTTCATCAGTATATTTATTAAAAACTATAGATGCTGAAACCATAAAAACATTGATGACACATATAATGAAATTAATCCAAAATGACTGATTTACGTTGTTATATTGATGTACTACAAAAAAAAGACGATCTTATAACAATACATAAAAATGTCAATACCAAATTCGAAATAGCTGGTGTCACGTCTAAACTAGACAATTCCAAAGCTGTTTTATTTACTAATATCGAAGGCAGTTATTTTAGATTGGTGTCTAATCTAATTGGTACTAAAACCAGATATGCTCAAGCAATAGGTGCCCAAGAAAATAATATTCATAATAAAATCATCCATGCTATTGATAACGCATCGATGCCTAATATTATCTCCACAGGCAAATTCCTCGCCAATAGATCTACTGATCTTTCAATACTCCCGATAGTTACACATTTTGAAAAAGAACCAGGACCTTTTATCACATCATCAATAATACATGTACAAAACCCTCATAGTGAAACACAGAATTTATCATTTCATAGACTTCAATACCTAGACGAAAACCATTTGTCTGTTCGAATGGTTGAGGGCAGACATTTACATCGTGCATTTGTAGATGCTCAAACACATGGTAATGATCTTAAAGTAGCAATTGTGATTGGGGTGCATCCTGCAATATCTATAGCTAGTGCTTATCAATTAGGTTATACTCAAAATGAAATTTCTATAGCTAACTCCATTTTAAATAACCATATTTCATTAACTAGATGTTCATATTCTGGATTGTATGTTCCATCAGATGCAGAAATAGTAATTGAAGGCACTATATTGCAAGACAAAACACATCAGGAATGGATGGTAGAAATGTTACGAACTTACGATTTTGTACGAACGCAACCGGTATTCGAATTAGAGCATATTTATTTTAGAAACAATCCTATTTTTCATGATATATTACCTGGATACTGCGAACACAGATTGATAATGGGTTTACCAATTGAAGCTAAATTAAATAAATCATTAAAACGTTTATTTCCACAAGTTAAACAAGTTTATATGACATCTGGAGGATGTAATTGGCTGCATGTGATAGTACAAATTTCCAAACAAACACAATCAGATCCCAAAAAAATCATTAACAAAGCTTTTGAATTACATAAATCACTCAAAATGGTAACAATAGTAGATGATGATATTGATCCAACCAACTCAACATCTGTTGAATATGCAATTGCAACTAGATTTCAAGCTATAGATGACTTGGTCATGATAGATAATATACGTGGTTCCAGTTTAGATCCATCTAGCGATCAAAAAAATTTATTAACATCTAAGATGGGTTTGGATGCAACTAAATCATTTTCAAAGAGACAATCTGGTTTTGAAATAGCAAAAATACCTAAATTTTCAAACATATCTTTGTATGATTATATGTCAACATAGACTAGATTATAATACTAATAACCCTAATCATATGTTTAATATAATCTTATTTTCTACATTGAATCTATTATCAATGCAATAAATAATACTGCAAGATATGGATTTGAAAATTTAAACAGCAACCAAGATTTTGTTTCTAGAGGCTTAATCATTACCATGACACTTATAATTATCATAACTATTCCAGATACTATTGCTGTATACAAATATACTAGTCCAACTACCATATGTCCATCAACTTTTACAAAAAATGGTAATATGCTGAATACTACCATGATTATTGTTGTAGATGAAATTATTCTAGACGACATTTTTTCAGATATCACAGCAGTTAGCATGGGTATATTCACTTTATTGTAATCTTTTTTATAATGTAATGCAAGAGCCCAAATATGCATAGGAATCCAAATAAATACTAGTCCTCCTATTATTAGGCCTAACTCAAATAAACCTTCGGTTGTTACTGCCGAATATCCTATCATAGCTGGTGCTGCTCCTGAAAACCCTCCTAGTATTATATTCAATTTACTTTTACGTTTCAACAGGTAGCTATATACTATAATATTGTCAAATAGACCAAAAGCCATAAAAACAGTAGCTAGAGCTCCATTAGCTAGAGAAGTAGTATATGAAATCAATGTAGCTAATATAATAGATATAGAGGCTAACGTTAAACCAAAATTTCTGGCATTTAAAGGTGTTATTCTATTACTTGGTATCGGCCTATGTTTAGTACGATCCATAATTGAATCTATATCTCTATCACGATAATTTGTAAGTGTATTCGCAGCTGCAGAACCTGCAGCTACACCACATAAAATTAGACTCCATGTATAAACCGAAACATCTATGTTGTATATGTTAGATGCAGTTAATGCAGCTCCAAATGAAGTAAATACTAACAGATACCATATTCTTGGTTTTGTTAATTCATAGTATACTTTTATGCGTGATCTCGTTTTACCCATTCTCAATATCTAACACTACGCAGTATTAAAAATACAACTTTTTGCTATTTGATTTATATCTGTAAACATGTTGAATCGATTTTCATTATGTTATTATAAATTTATACATTTTATGAAATATGCTATCTTACTAATATGCAATTCATCATAAACTGATTATAGATTTGTGGCAAAATTTAACTATATTTTGCCTTTTTTATATAACAATTCTGCCAATAAGATAGCTCCTTTTGCAGACCCCATTTTTTTATTATGTGAAAATAACACATACTTTATTCCATGATCGAATATGATTTCTTTTTCTAATCTTCCTATTGATGTAGTCATGCCGTCATTGATTTCTCTATCTATTCTAGGTTGTGGTCTAGTTGGTTCATCATGTATTTCATAATATTTGGGAGGTGCAGATGGTAGACTCAAAATATTAAGATCGTTGAAGTATTCTTCATATGATTTTTTGACTAAGGTAGGATCTATTGGTTTTGATGTTTCTATAGATACAGATTCGGTATGGCCATCTATTACAGGGACTCTTGTGCATGTACAACTAATTTTTATATTTGCATTGTTTATTTTACCTTCATTAATCTTACCAAGTATCTTGGCAGTTTCTATCCTCACTTTTTTCTCTTCATTTGGTATATATGGTATTATATTGTCCGTTATATCCATAGCAGGAACTCCTGGTGTTCTACCAGCTCCTGATATTGCCTGCATAGAAGTCATAATCACTTTATTAGTACCAAATTGTTCATATAGTGGTTTAAGAGTTATTGCCAAACCTGTAGTAGTACAATTTGGAATTGGCGCCACAAATCCATTCCAATTTCTATTTTTTTTCTGAACATCAATCAAATCCACATGTTCATCATTTATACCGGGTATTAATATAGGCACATCTTCATCATATCTATACGCAGAAGATGTACTTATTACAGGCACAAATTTTGCAAATTTGGATTCTATCTCTCTAGCTGCTTCGCTTTCTATTGAAGAAAAAACCAAATCTATATTATCTATTTTTATATCTTCTACCTTGTCCACTGTCATATCTTTTACATATTCTGGTATTGGTGATGCTGGGTGCCAATTTATTATTCCGCTACCTGCATCCTTGATAGATTCCAAATATTTTTTTCCAGCTGATTTGTTAGAAGCTGCTATTTGAACTATTTCAAACCATGGGTGATTATTTAATGATACAACAAATTCTTGACCTACAGAACCTGTTACTCCTATAATCGCAACCTTTTTTTTCACAATACAAATTCTAATTTTGGTTATAATAATATTTCATAATTTAATAATGACTATAATGATAGTACTGAAGTGAAATTAAATATAAATAAAAACATAACATCTCATTCTACAATCAAACATGGAGGAATAAATGCATTAAATTTAAATGATTCCGATATTGTAGATTTTAGTACTAATGTAAATCCAATGGGGTGTTCTCCTAAAGTAATCAATCATCTTAAAACTTTTACAACATTATTTTCATCTTATCCAGATCCTTATTCGAAACAACTCTATGAGAAATTAAGTGAATACACAGGAATAAATAAAAACCGCATCGTAGTAGGTAATGGATCAATAGAAGTACTATATGATTTTTGTAGAGTATTTTTAAACCCGCAAACGCCTGTATTGATACCAATACCAACATTTGGAGAATATGAATCAGCATCTAAACTTCAGGGATGTAAACTTATTTTTTTTAAAACTATGGATTTAAACAAAAATTTAGAAAACTTCATAAAAAAAATACCTAATAACGGTTGTATTTTTATCTGCAATCCTAATAACCCTACTGGGATATTGATTAAACAAAAAAATATGTTCAAAATTATAAAAACTGCCCAAATTAAATCATCAATGATACTTGTGGATGAATGTTTTATAGAATTAACATGTGATGAAAAAGAATCTGTCTTAAAATATATTGAACATTTTGATAATCTATTTTTACTAAGATCACTAACTAAAACATTTGGCTTGGCAGGACTGAGAATAGGTTATGGAATAGGTGATAAAAAAATTATTAAAACCCTCAAAAAAATCAAAATTCCTTGGAGCATCAATACATTAGCTCAGAAAGCTGCATCTTTATCTCTATCTGATAAATTATATTTAAGCAAAACTAGAAACTTAATTAAACAAGAATACATATTCTTAACAAAATCGATATCTAAAATAAATAATTTTATTTGTTATAATTCAGATACAAGCTTTATACTCATTAAATCTTTGTTAGATACTACATTTTTACAGGAGCAACTTCTGAAACATAAAATTTTAATAAGAAACTGTAATAATTTCAGAGGATTGAATAACCATTTTTTTAGGATATCCATTAAAACACATAATGAAAATTTAAAGTTAATTAAATCATTGGAAGTGATATCACGAAAACATTAATGATTCAGGGTACTTCTTCTGGATCTGGGAAAACGACACTAGCTATTGCACTGTGTAGAATATTTAAAAATCTTGGATATAGAGTGGCGCCATTTAAATCTCAAAATATGTCTAATTTTGTTTACAAGTACGGTGATAATTGCGAAATGCCTATAGCGCAGGTATTACAAGCTATTGCATCTAAAACTAAAATTATATCTGACATCAATCCAATTTTATTAAAACCTCTCGGAAATTATCGAAGTGCAGTATTTGTACGTGGTAAATTCTATAAAATTATGAATACAGATGAATATTATCATAAATTTCTTGATATTGCTTTTAATATTGCTATTGAATGCCTTGATAATCTAAAACGTAAAAACGATTTAATAATTATTGAAGGTGCTGGTTCTCCAGTCGAAATCAATATGACAAAATATGATATAGCTAACATGAAAATTGCAGAAAAATCTGAAACTCCCGTTATACTAGTAACTGATATTGATCGAGGTGGTTCATTTGCTAGTATTGTAGGCACTATGCAACTATTAAATATAAAACATAGCTCATTAATCAAAGGATTTATTTTTAATAAATTCCGTGGGGATAATAATATACTATATCCAGGTTTTCAACAACTTCTGAAGTATACAAATAAACCAACATTTGGAGTAATCCCAAAAATTAATATCAAATTACCACAGGAAGATTCTTTAGATCAAATACATGTAAATTCTACTTACAATATTAAAAATACTAAGTCTATAAATACAGAAATTGAAAATTTATGTTCTGTGATAGAAAATAATATTAAGATTCACGAAATAGAGGAATTTTTGTAACATGTTTGATATCTTATGTATATTAATTTTAACTTTTATTATTGATATCAAATTTGGAGATCCTCCAAATAAATTTCATCCTACTGCATGGGTCGGTTTCATAATATCAAAAGTTGTAAACATTGTCACAACATATAACAAACACGAAAAACTACTAGGCGTAATATTAACAATTTTTGTTGTGGCCTTGGTATTATCAATATTATATATCATAATGAATTTCATCATCATGGTTCTTGAGCGTTATACTACATTAGATTACGTATTCGTATTTTTGATTATTTCTATGTCTATGCTGCTTAAAACAACTATTTCAATAAATAATATGGAAAAACATGCTATTTTGATTATGGACGCATTAGACAATAATAATTATCACGATGCCAGACAAAAATTATCATTAATAGTTAGTAGAAATACAATAAAACTAGACAAAAACCACATTATTTCTGGAGTTTTAGAAAGTGTTAGTGAAAATACTGTTGATGGAATAACGGCTCCATTATTTTATTTCATATTTTTCGGAATAAAAGCAGCATTTGTTTATAGAACAATCAATACAATAGATTCTATGATTGGTTATAAGAATTTTATATTTAGAAATATAGGATGGTTTGGAGCTAATTGTGACACTCTGCTGAATTACATTCCATCCAGATTAACTGCCTATGTAATTATTCTATGTGCTATGATTTTAGGATATGATTGGAGAAGTTCTTTCAAAATCATGAAACGTGATAATATGAAAACTGAAAGTTGCAATTCTGGATATCCTATTGCTGCATTAGCCGGTGCATTACAAGTGCAACTAGAAAAAATAGATCATTATATAATCGGTGACGGATCAATAAACTTGACTACTAAAACTATTAAATCTGCAATTATAATTATGAAATTAACTTCCATAGTTTTTTGCGTTATATTTGTAACATTTTCATTTTTATTATCTAATTACATGGGATGGCTGTTTTTCTATGTTTGATGCTATTTCATCAGTATTTTCGTTTTTAACAATAATACCATCTAAAAATCAAAGATTAGAGTACATTGCACAAAATATACATTTGTTTCCAATCGTGGGAATTATAATTGGCATCATAATATCTATTATAAATTTTGTATTTTTGCTATTTTTACATCCATTATTATCTAGCTTGTTTATCGTCTTATTATTAATGGTTATTACAGGACTTCATCATATGGACGGCTTGATAGATTTCTCAGACGGTGTAATGACTAAAGGTAACAAAACAAAAAAAATACAATCTATGAAAGATACTGCAATTGGATCTGCAGGTACATTAACATCGATATTTTATATCATCAGTTTAATTTTAATAATTTCTATGTTACATGAATTTGTGGCATTGAAAGCAATAATTTTAAGTGAAATGATGGCAAAATTCTCTATGGTATTGCAAGCTAGAATTAATTCATCTACACCATCAAGTATTAGTTTTTTATTCATAAAACACATAAAACATAATGATAAAATGATGATATTCGCCACATTGATTTTGATGACTGTGTCTATTACATTCGCAGGTGTCTTAGGACTATTGGTAGCAACAATTGTATCTGTGGCTGTGTTGATGATTGGATTTATATCGCGCATTAATTTTGGAGGTGTTTCTGGCGATGTGTTTGGTGCTACTAATGAATTAACAAGACTGATATCGCTATTTGTGTTTGTTGTAGCATGATCGCACTAATCATGGCTGGCGGCCGTGGGAAAAGGATGAAAATTACAAAAGAAAAATTACTTTTAAGATATAACAAACCACTTATATCTCATGTTGTTGAAGCTTTACAAAAATCTAATTGTTTTTCTCGAATCATTGCAGCTACTAGTATACATTCAAAACAAACAAGACTATTGTTAAGCAGATCTCATATTGAAATTTTAGACACTCCGGGACATGGATATGTTTTAGACCTCAATTTAATTCTTAAATCTTTGAACGATTATATTTTCATAATTTCTGGAGATATGCCACTAATAGATAAACAAATAATAGAAAAAATAATCAGTTTACATGATACTGATAATGTTTGGACAAGCTATTTAGTCACAAAAAATTTTGTGACAGAATTTCAAATATCGTACTCCAAAACCATTACATTCCAAAACCAAGAATGTGTTTTAACAGGTTTGTCAATAGTAAATTCAAATAAAATAAAAGATCTTAGTCATATTGTAGAAACTTACATAATATTAAATGACAGAAGAATAGCTGTAAACATTAATACTCTCAAAGATTATCAATCACTACTACCGACAACTTTGCCATAAAATCTAGCTAATGCTCCTGTAGGTTTAGCTAAAGTATTTCCACATGATTTACAAGTTACCATGGTAGTTACATGTGAGAAAACAACATTTTCTTCATTACATTCTTTGCAAATAACTTTATAAAATTTACTACTGGGTTTGGGTACGGATATATGATTTTTTTTCAATTTAAGTTAATTCAAATTTTCTTATTCGAATTCCATATTTATTAATTTTTGTTTTACATATTGTGCACATTATAATCGGTGTTACTTTTTTAGTAGTCTTTGCTGGTTTGGCTAATTTAGGAAACTTTTGACCGCCATAACCTTTTTTATCTTCATTATGTCTACGTTCTCCAATAGCTGAACCTCTTCTTTTACCAGCTTTGTATATTGATATTTTCTGTTTGGTATGTTTATTACATTTAGCACAAAATTTCATGACTTCTTTCGGTATGTTCATAACCGTTACCTGTGATACAGTAATTTAAACATCACTTATTAACAACATCTTACAATAATGTTAGATGGATTATTCTTCATTACATTCTATGATAATGAAACTTAATCAAGTGTCTATGGGCGAGCTGGCATGCGATTTACTTTTAAAAAACTGCTCTCTGATTAATGTTTATAGTAATGAAATCATTAAAAATACACAAATTTCTATTTTAGGAGATAGGATAGCATATGTTGGTATGGACGCTAGTCATACGATTGGACCAAACACACTAATAATAGACTTGAAAGGTATGTACATATCTCCTAGTTTTGCAGATTCTCACATTCATATGGATCAATTTGTTTTACCAGCAGAATTTATTAAAAATTCTTTGTTACGTGGCGTCACATCTTTTTTCTCAGATCCGATTGATGTAGTTAGTGTTTGTGGCTATCGTGGATTTGTAAATTTTCTAGATCTATTGAAAGATATTCCATCTAGAATATTTACAACTATACCAGGAGGTTTACCTGTAGACTATGAATTCAGTGAATGTAAAAATCTTAGTAATCAACAAGAAAAGATAGCATTGAATTTACCTCATGTAATTGGACTTGGTGAAGTTTTCTCATGGGCCAAAGTAACAAACCGTAACCCTCTAATCATGGAAAAATTATCTATAATGTTAAAAAATAATCATATAATTAATGGTCATACTGCAGGCGCTACCACCAAAAAACTTAATGCTTACATATCTTCTGGTATTCTCTCTTGCCATGAACCAATTGATTTTAACGAATTCATTGAAAGACTACGGCTAGGAATGTGGTTGATGATTAGGGACGGTTCTATAAGACGAGATCTGAGTAATATAATTCCACATGTTATAACAAATAAAATCTATAACAATAAATTGATGTTTTGCTCTGATGGGTTAAACCCTAGTGATATTAAAAATATAGGTCATATTGATCATTGTATACGTGAATCAATAAAATGTGGATTGAACCCAATTAGTGCAATTTGTATTGCTTCTAAAAATTGCTTTGATTATTACAATTTGAACAAAGATTTTGGAGGAATTTCTCCTGGAAAAGTTGCAGATATGGTGGTTTTTGATGATATAAAAAAAATCAAACCTATTCAAGTTTTTGTTGGTGGTAGATTAATAGTATCTCGAGGCACCATTCTTACTCCATTTAAGAATAGAAACATACCAAACTGGATAACCAAAACCATTAAAACAAAAAAATTGTCTCAAGATAATTTTAAAACTAACGTGAAATTAAAACATACTACAGCAATGACAATTTATTTAAAAACTGAAATCATCACAACACAAAACTATGTTGATTTACAAAATGATAATGGAAATATATTGCCATCTTTTGACAAAGATGTCTGGAAAGTTGCTGCTATAGATAGAATATTTAATTCAAATAAATACTATGTAGGGTTTTTACAAAACTTTGGATCTGACATTGGCGCATTTGCATCTACTTGGAGTTTCCACGAAAATAATATTGTGGTTATTGGCTCAAATGAAAACGACATGGCTGTTGCAGTAAACAATTTAATTCAAATGGGAGGCGGTATGATTATAATAAAAAATAGTAAAATTTTGGCCGCATTGCCGTTACAGTATGCAGGAATATTATCCACAGATACGTTTGACAAAGTACTTGATAATTTTAATCAAATTAATTCTATCCTTCTAGATTCTGGATGTAAATTTAGAAAACCATATTTGATTCCATTATTTCTTACATTTTTAGCATTACCAGAAGTAAGAATCACTTGTAATGGCATCGTAAATGTTAAATCTAAATCATATGAACAAATAATAAAATAGGAAATATTAAAAAGAGGGACAGTATAAAAGAAATTGAAATTTAATGGCTTCAATTCAACAAACCCCAAATGGACCAGTTCTTGTTCTTAAAGAAAGTGCCCTTCAACAAAAAGGTAAAGATGCACAAAAAAATAATATTGCTGCTGCAAAATTAGTATCTGATTTAGTTAAAACCAGTCTTGGACCTAGAGGCTTAGATAAAATGTTAGTTGATTCTATTGGTGACGTGACTATCACAAATGATGGTGCTACTATTCTTAAAGAAATTGATGTTCAACATCCTGCAGCTAAAATGATGGTTGAAATATCAAAAACTATTGATAATGAAGTTGGTGATGGTACTACTACCTCTGTTGTTTTTGCGGGTGCATTGCTTGACAAAGCAGAAACTCTTCTAAGTAAAGATGTTCATTCTTCTGTTATAGTTGATGCTTACCAAGAAGCAGCTGAAAAAACACTTAATTTATTGTCTGAAATTGCTAAACCTGTAGAACCAGACGCTAAAGAAGCTCTACTAAAAATAGCTAAAACCAGTATGGAATCAAAATTAATTTCTGAAGATAGTAAAGAATTATCAAAACTAGTAGTAGATGCAGTTTTAAAAATATCAAATAAAAAAAATGATGGAGATTATAAAGTTGATCTAGATAATATAAAAGTAGAAAAAAAAGCCGGTGGTTCTATCGCAGATACTTTATTAGTCAAAGGTATTGTTCTAGACAAAGAAATAGTACATAGTGGAATGCCTACAAAAATACAAGACGCTAAAATTGCTTTAATTAATGCCGCCATTGAAGTAGAAAAAACTGAAATGAGCGCTGAAATAAGAATAACAGATCCAACACAAATGAATATGTTCTTAGAAGAAGAAAATGGGATGCTAAAAAATATGGTTGATAAAATTCATGGCGCTGGAGCTAATGTACTTATATGTCAAAAAGGTATTGACGATATTGCACAACATTATCTTTCTAAACATGGAATAATGGCTATTAGAAGAGTCAAAGAAAGCGATATGGTCAAACTTGCCAAAGCTACCACCGGGAGAATAACTACTAGTGTGGAAGAACTCACAGAAAATGATCTCGGCAAAGCTGATTTGGTACAACAAAAAAAGGTTGAAGCTGACAAGTGGGTATTCATAGAAGGTTGTAAACATCCACAATCTGTAACATTATTATTGAGAGGAGGTTCACAACGAATAGTTGATGAAGTAGATAGATCTATACATGATGCGCTTATGGTAGTTAAAGATGTAATTGAAAAACCATCCATAGTTGCTGGCGGAGGCGCAACAGAAGCTTATTTAGCATCAAGCTTACGCAAATGGGCTGATAACAAAGAAGGGCGTGGTCAACTAGCACTGATTAATTATGCTGAAGCATTGGAATCAATACCACTAACAATTTCAGAAAATGCTGGCATGGACCCAATAGATACTCTAGTTACGTTGCGTGCAAAACAAAATCAAGGACGTAAATGGGCTGGAATCAACGCTAAAGATAATAAAATAGCTGAAATGTATTCGCTTGATATAGTTGAACCCATATCTGTCAAAGAACAAATAATTAAATCTGCAACCGAAGCAGCATGTATGATACTACGAATTGATGATGTTATATCTATATCTGGTGGCTCTCAAGGTGGAGGCAAAGCAGGTACACCATAATCACACATCAATTTAATAAGTATTTTTTAAATACAATTAGTTCATTGTATGTATAATTATATTAAATTTATTTTAGAATCATTTTTATGTACATCTATATGCTAATACAAATTTCATTTTTATTTCAATATGTTCATAATATGTGACAAGACAACAATAATCTAATTCAAAACTAATCTAAAAATTAATAATTATATATCATTGTGGTTCAATTGTTGCTGGTGGTTTACTAGATATTATATAAGATACCCATGTAACTTCGTCTATTTCATTCGTTATTCTATTGCTTATTCTTTCTAATATTTTATATGGCAATCTAGTCCAATCTGCAGTCATAGCGTCTGTAGAATTCACAACTCGTATCATGACAATATTTCCAATTTTGCGTTTATCTCCACTGACACCTGTTGCACGATCATCACCCAGTGCAGCATATGCTTGCCATACTGTATCGTAAATTTTTGACTTCATTAACTCTTCTTCAACTATTCTACTTGCAAATCTTACAATTCTTAATTTTTTTCTTGTTACCTCACCAATTATTCTAACAGCTAATCCTGGACCTGGGAATGGATGTCTATTAATAATATTGTCTGGAACATTAAATATTTTAGCAATTTTTCTAACATCGTCTTTATATAAATCTCGTATTGGCTCCAAAATTTTTAATGTTAACCAGTTTGGTATGCCTCCAACATTATGATGTGTTTTTATTACAGAAGATGGACCATGTGAAATACCACTTTCTATAACATCTGGATACAAAGTTCCTTGAGCTAGCCATTTTAGATTTTTGTTTTTGTTGGCATATGCGGAAAAAATTTTAACGAATTCTTCTCCTATTACCATCCTTTTTTTCTCTGGATCGTGTATATTTTTTAGTTGATCTAAAAATCTTTTTTGTGCATTGATTGTGATTATTTGTATTCCCATCTTAGAAAATATTTCTTGAACTGATTTCACTTCATCTATTCTTAATAGTCCATTATCAATAAAAATACATTTTAATCTATTTCCTATTGACTTATGAATTAATAATGCTGTCACTGTAGAATCTATGCCGCCACTAACACCGCATATTACATCGCCTGTTATCTTGGAAATTTCTTTGATCGTATCATCAATAAAATTTTTCATGTTCCATTCTTTCTTAGCCAAACAAATTTTTAAAACAAAGTTTTTAAGAATTTGTATGCCATGATCTGTATGGACAACTTCTGGATGAAATTGTACTCCGTAAATAAATTTCGTTGTATTCTCTATAACAGCTGCATGTGATCTACTTGTACTAGCAGTTATTTCAAAACCATGTGGTATCTTTATAGCTTCATCTCCATGACTCATCCAAGCTCTTGTATTTTTTCCAATGTTGCTTAGTAAATCAGAATTATTTTTTATTGAAAGCATCGCAGATCCATATTCTTTATTTGCATCTTTCACAACACCTCCAAAATTATTGACTATTAATTGATGTCCGTAACAAATACCTAAAATTGGTATCCCTGAATCGAAAATATGTTTTTCTGGAATTGGATGCTTGTCATCATATATACTAGATGGACTTCCTGACAAGATTATTCCTTTTGGTTTCATTTGTTTTAATTTGATAAATGGTATGTTATATGGAACAAGCTCTGCATATACTGCAAAATTTCTTATCCGTCTACATATAAGATGACTGTATTGAGAACCAAAATCTAATACTATTATTTTATCCATTGCATATCAATTCGAATTTTCTAACATCCTAGATAGAGACCATGTTATAGTGTTTATGATTTCGTTTACTCTTTCTTTGATATTATAATTTTTTATTATTATACTTTTTAATATCGACTTGTCATCAATTACTTCGCAGTTAATCATTTCATTTTCTCTGTTTGCGCCATTTTGGATATCGACTTTTTTCATTCCTGCAATTATTCTATTGATAAAGAAAGATTGAAATGGAGGCACATTAACATCTAAACTCACATTTTTTTCTAACACTATTGAAATTTTGTCAGAAGTGATATGTGCATTTGCAATTAACATTCCATTTTTGCTACTATTTATTTGTACTGAATAACTAGATGTTGGTTTTTCATATTTATCAACATGTTTTGCTAATGAAGATGCTTTTGTAAAACTCCCTTCTTTAATAATCATATTTATTACCTTCAAATTTTTTTCCAATAATTTGTTCTCGTTCATATTTTTTTCTAATTTAAGAGCTAACATATCTTTTAGTTTAAACAAATCATTGATTTGTTCTTCTGTAAAATACATGATCTTATAACATCACATATGTATTAAAACTCTGATCTAATTATATTTTTAATATCATTGTAATTTATTTTGGTGAACCCTTTTATCTGACTTGATGTGGTATAAAATTTTATTTTTGTTCCAGTAGCTAGCCATTCTAAAAGATCTTTTGCTTTTTTCATTTTTTTAATTTTTAGTAATTTATTTTGTACTGTTTTTTTAGAATATTCTCCTATCACATTCCCAAAATCCATTCCGAACAGAATTATTTTTTTAGCATGAAAATATGCTGCCAGAAATACGCATCTGTCCCCATCAGTAAATCCTCCAAAGTTATAAATATTACCAAACGGTTTGGTTTCTGTTGTACCAATACAATTTTTTATCTTGGTAACCAATTTTAATTTATCATAATTATCTCCATGTGCATGAACAATGACTATTTCATCTTTTATATTATTTATGTACTCATCACATCCATCAAGATCTGTGACAATTATATCTGGTTCTACATTATTTTTGATTAAAGCATATGCGGCGCCATCTGCTACAATCTTAGTTACATTTTGAAATTTTTTTAAAATATGTATTGATGATGAAACCGAAGGCCCAGCTCCAACAACGAATACTGTTCTATTTTCAATGCGTGATTTCAATTTTTCTATAGATGGTTTCGATTTCAATAACGAATTTAATAGTTTGGCTGATTTCTCGTCGTCTTCTTCGTTATAATCGAATTCTTCTATAATTTGGGCATATTTCCTTTCCCAACCTGAAATGCTCATATTATATCTTAATCACAGAATTATATGAATAGATTGGGTTCAATAAGTGTTGGTGGTTCTAATCCTGTTAGAATAATGGGAATTCTGAATATAAGTCCTGAATCATTTTATAAAAAATCAATTAAAACAACTAAAAATGATATAATAGATACCGTACATTCTATGGAATGTGACGGAGCTGATTTTATTGATATTGGTGGTGTATCTACAGCTCCTTATATCAGATCAAATATATCTACAGAAACAGAATCCAAACGTATCGCAGATGCAATTAAAATAGTGCAACAAACATCTAACATCCCAATTTCTGTTGATACATGTAAATCGGCTGTAGCTAAACATGCATTAGATCTCGGAGTCGAAATTATTAATGATATTTCAGGACTGAAATATGATAGTAATATGATCAATGTAATACGTAATTACGACGTATTCGTGATATTGACTGCTTACAGTAAACAAATGATTACTGGAAATAATTTGATACAAACCAAAAAATTATTACATCAAAGTCTTTGCCTAGCTAGGTCTATTGGTATATCAAAAGAAAAAATTGTATTAGATCCTGGTATTGGATTTTTTAGGAAACATGCCGTAGGCGAATTGTTTACAAAAATAAATTCATGTTGGCTATCTAGAGATATATCTATTATTAGAAATTTAAAATCCATTAAATTAAATCAACCTATGATGATTTCTGTATCTAATAAATCATTAATAGGAGAATTACTTCACAAAAAGAAACCGCAAGATAGATTATTTGGTTCGATCGCAGCAGAAGTAATCTCTGTTTGCAATGGAGCTGATATAATTAGAACTCATAACGTATCTGAAACAAAAGACGCAATAATAATTGCTGAAAAATTAATTACATAATAAAAGCTTATAATGTTTTTCATCTCATTTTATTTGATTTAATTGAATTTTAAGGAAGGACTTACGTTCGATGATGTTTTATTAGTTCCGAAATTTTCTAATATAGCAAGTAGATCTCAGACAAATTTACAAACCAAATTATCTAGAAATATTTCTCTAAGTATTCCATTGATTAGCGCAAATATGGATACAGTTACAGAATCAGATATGGCAGTTTCTATGGCTCGTAATGGTGGAATTGGAATAATACACAGATTTCTTACAATCCAAGAAGAAACTAATGAAGTTTTAAAAGTGAAAAGGTCCGGAAGTGTGATGATTGAAACACCGTATTTAGTCAATCAAAATAAAACAATATTCGATGCATCTAATTATATGAATGAAAAAAGAGTTTCAGGACTATTAGTTATAAATGATAATTCTAAAATGGTTGGTATATTAACAAGACGTGATGTTTTGTTTGAATCTTCTGATAAGACTAGATTAGTCAAAGATGTTATGACAAAAGATATTGTTACTGCTAAGCCTGGAATAAATTTAATTAATGCTAAAGAAATATTACGCAAGTATAGGATAGAAAAACTTCCATTGGTTGATGAAAATGGCAGTATTGCTGGACTTATAACTAGTAAAGATATTTCTAACATGGAAAATTATCCTAACTCTTCCAAAGATAAAAAAGGCCGTCCGCTTGTTGGAGCTGCGATCGGTGTTAAAGGAGATTTTCTTGAAAGAGCTGAGTCATTAATAAATGCAGAAGTGGATGTGTTAGTTGTAGATATAGCTCATGGCCATAGTGCTAATGCGATAGATGCTATAAAAAATATTAAAAAAGCTTTTCCGAACTCAGAACTCATAGCTGGTAATGTTGCAACTGCTACGGGAACAGAAGATCTTATCAAATCTGGAGTAGATGCTGTTAAAGTAGGTGTAGGATCTGGTTCTATATGCATCACTAGAATAGTTACTGGATCTGGCGTTCCACAATTAACTGCCGTTCTAGATTGTGCAACTATAGGTAAAAAATACGATGTTCCAATTATATCAGATGGTGGAACTAGGAATTCCGCAGATATAATTAAAGCTCTTGCAGCTGGTTCTTCTACGGTTATGATTGGGAGCATGTTTGCTGGTACTGATGAAAGTCCTGGCTCATTCATTACTAAAAACTCCAAGAAATTCAAAATATATAGAGGCATGGCATCGTTTTATGCATCATTAGGAAGAAAATCTAAAGAAACAGGTACAATTTCAATTGAAGATGATCTTAATGACTATGTTGCAGAAGGTGTAGAAGCCATGGTTCCATATAAAGGAAATGTTTCTGATTTGTTAATACAGCTAACTGGTGGAATACGTTCTGGTTTAAGCTATTGTGGAGCACGAAATATATTACAAATGCAACAAAAATCAGAATTCATAACTATGTCAAAAGCTGGCTTCCAAGAAAGCCAACCACATGATGTTTCTTTGATGTAGTTAGTTTTTTATGAACCTTGAAAATATTTAATTTATGTTAACAAAAAGAACTATTATAGGAATAACATTTGGAGTCATAATTTCAATGATTGGATTATATGCATTTATATCCTCTCTAGGTACACAAACAGCAGAAATTAAAGAAACGGTTAAAATTGCTGACTATCTCTCATATCAATTTAATTCTCCAATTGGCTCGGATGAAATATTATACATACAAGGAGATCTTTTTCATGTTGATGTTAAATCTTTATCTGAAACACAAATAAACCAAGATTTCAAAGATGAAATAAAATTAGATTGGCTCACTGGTAGCGATGGTGAGAATATAATATCTATAAAAAACATAGGTCACTCAGAATTGATTGTAAATGGAATTTTGAAATTTTCCACTGACCCAATCTTGTATACTTATCATATACTTGTAATTACCGCTGGGATTGTGATTATTGGATTTAGCGCGAGTTTTAGTATTAAAAGAAAAAAATCACATTAGTTTGGCGGTTGGGTAAGAACCAATAATTTTAAGAAATATAGTATTTTTAGTAATATCATCAATAATTGTTTTTATCCTTTGTTCATTTATATGCCCATCAAAATCTACATAAAAATTATATTCTCCAACATTGCATTTTTTAGGTCTAGATTCAATTTTAGTTAAATTTATGTTTTGATCATGAAATATTTTAATTATTTTATATAGTGCCCCAGGTTTATGTAGAGTTGAAAAAATTATAGATGTTTTATCATTACCGGTTTTGTGAGACTGCGATTTCGATAGAATTAAAAATCTTGTGTAATTATTTGAATGATCAGCTATGCAATATTTAATGACTGGCAAATCAAATATTTTTGCAGCCGTTTCGCTTGCGATACAGCAGACATTGTTTTTATTCATTTTTTTGATTAGTTTCACACTTCCGGCAGTGTCGTATGTTGGAATAGATTTCCAATTGTACTTTTGAATAAATTGTCTGCATTGACCTAGAGCTTGTGGGTGTGAATAAATTGTATCTATTTCATCTATTTTACTTAAACCTATTAAACAATGTTCAATGCGATGATAAATTTCGCCTATTGCATTTAGAGGTGTATGATATAATAAATCATAGCTTTCCCCAACTCCTCCTTCTATTGAATTTTCTATTGGTAAAATAGAATAATCTGTCTTTTTATCGTCTGTTGATCTCAGTACATCGGCGAAAGTTTTTAATGACACAGTTTTGATACGTACTTTAAAGTAACGTAATGCTGCAGACTCGCTATACGCTCCATGTTCACCTTGAAATGAAACACTTAACATATTAATTTAATTTTATAAAATTCATATTTCCAAAATTGCGTGACAGTTTCCGTTCGTCCATCCATGTGCAATTAATGCATTTTATTCCATCTCTAATTGTGATTACTTCTCCACCACATTTTTTACATTTAGTAAATAAGACGCCCATTTCTGGATCATTTATACTGGTATGTATAGTGCCATTTTTGTAACCTATTGTTTTTAGTGTAATTATATCGTCAACTATGGCTATAGTTTTTTTATGTAAACCTCGTGTAGAACAAACGCATTCGATCTTTGATGAAATATGTTTGTTATTAACATATTCGATTGAAACTATGATCATTGATGATATCACTGAAACTACGACACCTATTATAATATCATTTGTTTTTGGAAGCTCTATTTCTGAAGCATTTTGTACTTCAAGAGTATGTTCTTCTTTGTTGATATTAATTTTCCCAATAGATGTAGATCTTATTATTCCATTCTTGTCTTCAAATGTATTCTCATTAGATTCGTATTCTTCGATACATGATAATCTATCTCCAGGGCATACTATGTTCATTGTTTTTATTTGGTGATTAAAGATTATAATCGTTTATATTCAATTTTGCAAAATATATTATAACCAATGTGGTAATTGTAAATATTCATCTATGTCTTGATTTGATAATATTTTCAATAACGCATGAGCCTGTGGTGTAGATAAAACTGGTTTATCAAAATGGTTGTCCATTGAAATTCTGGGGCATGCTACTTGTATAAAAGCATCAACACCATGGATATTTTTTAATCTTTCATTTGTTATATCTGTTAACGCAAATAGTTGAACTGATTTACCTTTTTTTTCTAGTTCTCTTTTAAATTTTAATGCCATAGTTTTTGAAATCTGACCGTCTTTTAAACCAACTATTATTCCAAAGTTATTTGACATTGATGCTTTGTAAATAGTCAAAATAGATCTCTTTTGAATTTTTTTAGCTGTGTCTGTGATCTCAGTTACTTCATTAAAATAAGGGTCAAGTACGTATGTAGGTTTATTTGTAGATAATGCAATTCCTATTGCATGAAAATTGCTTTGTCCTAAAAACAAATTTGCATCTATTTGATTTTTAATTTCAGTATTAGGATAAAATTCGCAACCAAATATTTGTCCATCATTAAGTTGTCCTTTCCCATTACCTATCTTTACATTAATTCCATTATCTCTCAAAATTTTTTTAACATTATTTAATTGAGGTAAATGTTGACTATTTGTTGATAGTGCTACAGTTTTATTTTTTAATATGTTGATACATTTCATAATTACTCCATCAAATGTGATATTATCAAAAGCATTGATCATCATTACTTTATTGTATGGCATATCTGTGTTAATTGTGTGCCCTATATTGAATAATAAATCAGCTGACAAAATTTTAGCACTATTCATATTTAAGTCGCAAGAGCCCCATGTAGTATCCATAATTATATATGCTGGTATATTAAACTCGTCCATGATATTTTTAGCGGTAATCTGAATTTTGTGTATTAATCCTTCCGGAGCATTAAGTGCAACCGATGCAGGTTTATATTTTTTTATGGTATCAAAAATTTTATCGTCATCTATAATTATCATTATTAAATAAATTGTTAATTTTAATTTAAACTGTTTGTTTATATAATTTAATATATATCATATATGCTGACATTTGAATAATGGCAATGTAATACATATCGGAATAGATGACACAGATTCTAAATACGGTATGTGTACAACACATCTTGCATATGAATTAGTAAAATTCCTTACGAAGAAAGTAAAATTTGTTGATTATCCAAAACTTATAAGGCTTAATCCTAATGTGCCATGGAAAACACGTGGAAACGGATCTGTTTCTCTCAAAATAGAAACTACAAATTTTAATAAAATTAAACCACAAATAATTGATTTGGTAATTGAGCTGTCTGATATTTCAAAAGGTGCAAATCCTGGAATAGTATTTTATCATAACGATATTGTTTCCCACAAACTAATTAGTTTCAGCCAAGCTGCATTATTTAAACTGATCAGTAGATCTATGGTTAAAAAATTTCTAAATTCAAATAATTTAGATTATTTTTCAACGGGGAATGGGCAAGGACTTATTGGAGCTATTGGTGCTATTGGATATAAATTTGATGATCATACTTTTGAATTAATATCATATCGAAAAAAATTTGAAATTGGTAACAAACGAAAAATTAATTTAGATAGTGTAAAATTAATTCAAAGGAAATACACATCTATCTTTAATAGTTATTACAAAAACAGGATACTAATAACTCCTCATGGACCAGATCCAGTTTTTTATGGAATTCGTGGAGATGATATCAAATCATTGATATATGCATCAAAATTGATTCAAACTAAAGAAAAACCTAAAGGTTATATGATATTCAAATCTAATCAGGGTACCTCTTCACATTTGGATAATATTATAGATACATCAAAGTTTGAGCCATACTCATCTGGAAAAATAATTGGTAGTGTGTCTAAACATCCCATTGTTAACCATGGTGGACATGTTGTATTTGCAATAACTGATAATTCTAATGATGTTAAATGTATCTCATACAAGCCAACTAAACTCACTAATGTTTCTATGAGTTTAATAGTAGGTGATATTGTATGTGTAGGTGGAGGAATACGTAAAGCATCTAAACTCCACGATCGTATATTGAATATAGAATTTATTGAAATTTTAAAACTTACTAAGCATTTCAAATTAATAAATCCTAGATGCAGTAAATGCAATAAAAATATGAAATCTGGCGGCTACAATCAAGGTTTTAAATGTATTAAATGTAAAGCAAAAAGCTCCAAAAAAGTTATCTGTGAAATTCCTAGAAATATAAAACTTGGATTATACATACCAATACCTACAGCACATAGGCATCTTACAAGACCGTATCAAAGAATTGGAATAAAAAACACAAACACAGCATTCGATAAAACTATTCCATGGTTTCATGTTTATGATCATGATTTTAGCGGGGAGTAGATTTGAACTACTGATTTGCGGGTATCTCATTATTTTTTAATTATGAGCCCGCCGGGATGACATAGCCCGAGTCTGACTTCCCCACCCCGCTATGTAAAATTAACAATTGTAGTATATACGCGTTATCAAAAAAATTATTAATTTATAAACGATATATAATATAATTGAAAAAAATAACTAGATTGATTTTAATTGCATTAGCATTAATATTGTCATTGATCATTTTTACATTACCTTCCAAAGTACCTATACCTAAGCCTATAATTGCAGAAATGCCGTCGCTGGAGATAATAACTACAAATCTAGATAATCCTAGGTCTATGGCATTTTCAGATACAAAAATATACATAGCCGAAAAAAACGGAAATATCAAAACTATACAAACGGATACATTTGTAGAAAAAACACTGACTTCAATTAATGTGTATGATACTTTTAATGGTGGATTACTTGGATTGGCAACACATCCAAACTTTATTAAAAATCATTATGTATATGCATATTATACATATGATAACAATGGCGTGTTGTGGAATAAAGTAATTAGAATTACAGATCATGATGATGAATATGTGGACGAAATGACTATATTAGATAAAATCCCTGGTTCAAAATTTAATAACGGCGGTGTGATAAAATTTGGGCCTGACGACAAATTGTATATATCTACTGGAATATTGAGTAATTCTTCAAAATTTCCACAGGATTTGAATTCATTAGAAGGTAAAATTTTACGCCTGAATTATGATGGTACTATACCATCTGATAATCCGTTCTCTAACTCGGCAATTTTTTCTTATGGTCACCGAAATCCACAAGGCATGTCATGGGATTACCAAGGAAATTTTTTTGCTAGTGAATTAGGAGATATTAACAATGATGAAATTAATTTAATCAAAGCTGGTCAAAATTATGGTTGGCCTATACAAGAATGTTTTAACAATGATAATAATGATCATTTTGTTGTTCCGCTCATGTGTTATGATCCTGGGATAGAACCTGGTGGAATTTTAACATATAATACTGATGTCGGTCCTAATCTGATAATATCATCTTTGAGAAATGGAAGCCTCTATAATTTGAAGATAGATCAAAACAAATTACATTCTCAACAAACTATGTTAAGTGGAATAGGGAGAATAAGAGATATAGGCATTGGACATGATGATTATATATACATGATAACATCTAATACTGATGGGAAAGGTTTTCCATCTAGAAACGATGACAAATTAATTAGGTTTAAAAAATGAACGAATTTTCAAAATTTTTTAAAAAAAGTAAAAGTGAAAGATTAGGAATTATCAAAAAATCTACTAAGCTAACACAAAACGAATTATCGTATATACATAATCAAACTACTAATAATGAATTTGAACGCGCAAATAAAATGATCGAAAATGTAATTGGAACATTCTCTCTCCCATTAGGAATTGCTACACACTTCACGGTAAATAATAAAAATTATATAATTCCAATGGTTGTAGAAGAGCCATCTATAGTAGCAGCATCATCAAAAGCTGCTAAAATAGCTAATGCTAGAGGTGGCTTTAAAGCTAGATCTGGTAATCAGTATAGCATTGGCCAAGTTCATATTGCTAATTGCGGAGATATAAATAAAGCAATTAAACAAATAGTTCAAAATAAGAAACAGATTTTACAATTAGCAAATTCAAAAACACATACACTTTCAAAAATAAATAAAGGTGCAAAAAAAATATCATGTAGAAAAATAACTATTGATAACAATATTTTGTTGATTGTAGAATTATTAGTTGACGTTGGTAATGCTATGGGCGCTAATATTACAAATAGTATGTGCGAAGCAATATCTTCATATCTAGAAAAAATAACAGGCGGAAAATCTATACTGAAAATCTTATCTAATTATTCTACATCAAGAATGGTTACTGCGTCTGCTATATTTGATAAAAATAAAATTGGAGGTTCAAAAACAGTTAACAAAATAATTTTAGCATACAAAATTGCTATGAATGATGAATATAGGGCAGTTACCCACAACAAAGGTATTATGAATGGTATTGTCAGTGTTGCAAACGCTACTTGTCAAGACACTCGTGCAATAGAAGCAGCAGCTCATGCTTTTGCATCTCGTACTGGAAGATATTTGCCATTGACTAATTGGACAAAAAATAGTAATGGAGATCTAATTGGTGTTATTGAGCTACCATTATCTGTAGGAACTATAGGCGGAGTGATTAATATACACCCCATGGCTAAATTATGTTTAAAAATTCTTGGTATTACGTCTGCTAAAACACTGTCATGTATTATTGCATCTGTTGGACTTGCGCAAAATTTTGCTGCTTTATATGCATTAGTTACAGACGGAATACAGAAAGGACATATGAAACTTCATGCAAAAAACATAGCTTCTGCCGCTGGTATCAAATTAGAAAATATAGATATGATTGTAAGTAAAATGATTCAAGCAAATGATATTTCTATTCAAAAAGCTACGTCACTTCAAAAACAATTTTGTGATTATACATGAAAAAAACAAAAATCAAATTCGCTATTCCAAAAGGAAGTTTAGAAATTTCTACGTTAGATCTACTTAAAAAATCATGGACTAAAGTTAACCATAAACATCGTACTTACAGAGTATTTTTGGATGATCCTGAAATAGAAATCAAAATGCTTCGACCTCAAGAAATACCATTATTAGTATCAGAAGGATTATATGATATAGGAATAACTGGAAAAGACTGGATTGAAGAAACTAAAGCTAAAGTTGACACTATGCTAGATTTAGAATACGGGAAAATTAAACTAGTTGTAGCAATACCTAGTAATAATAGTTCAAATACACTAGACGATTTAATAAATGATTATTTTAATCACAAAAAAATACTTAGGTTATCTTCAGAATATTTGACCACAACAGCTAAATTTATTAAAAAATCATCATCATACAAAAAAAATTATGGTTCTGTTGATCCATTAATAATAACACCATGGATAAATTTTGGAAAAAACCAAAATGTTCAAATCCATTTATCTTTTGGTGCAACAGAAGCAAAGCCGCCAGATGATGTAGACGTCATAGTTGATGTCACAGAAACAGGTACTACACTAGAAAAAAATAACTTGAAAGTAATCCACACTGTTTTAGAATCTAGTGCACATGTCATAGCCAATAAACAATCATTATCTAATAGACTTAAACATGAAAAAATATCTGATATGTTAACACTTATGAAAGGTGCTGTTAATAGCAATAAATATTTACATATATATCTTAACATTAAAAAAGAAAATTTATGGAAATTATTAGATAATTTACCAGCTTTAAAACAACCCACTATATCTAATCTTAGTACCAAAAATTGGTATAGCGTAAATACAATCATACCAAAAAAAGATTTTCATAAATTAATACCTATTATTAGAAAAGTAGCTCAAGGATTAGTTATACATGAACCAAAACAGATTCTGGAATTAGAATAAAGATGAGTGAAATTATGAAAATAATAAATGATTTGAAGAATATCAAAAAACCTGATTTTCTGATAGATCTACAAACTATATCTAAAGTAAAATCAATATTATTAAATGTAAAAAAAAATGGAGATCTAGCTTTACGAAAATATGAAAAAAAATTTGGGAATGATAATATAAATTTTAAAGTATGCGATGCTGATATAAAACAAGCTTATTCTAAAGTTTCAAAACAACAAATTGCAACTATTAAATTTATACGTGCGCGATTGACAGTAACCGAAAAAACACTTCGAAAACAATTTCAAACCACGGTTATTAATCACAACGGAGTTAAAATTACAAAATCATTTATGCCTATCAATAATGTTGGTTGTTATGTTCCTGGTGGACTTGCTAAATACCCAAGCTCATTATTAATGTCAGTAATCCCAGCAAAAGTTGCAGGTGTCAAAAGAATAGTTGCAGTTTCACCTCCAAATAATGACGGTCTAATTGATCCATTAACACTAGTTGCAGCTGATATATGTGGCGTGAATGAATTTTATAAATTAGGAGGAGCTCAAGCAATCGCAGCTTTGTCTTATGGGACAGAAACTATAAAGTCTGTAGATAAAATCGTTGGTCCAGGAGGGAAATTTGTTACAATAGCAAAATCATTAATCAGTAATAACACTGCAATAGATATGATCGCTGGACCTACAGAATTAGGAATCATAGTAGACGACACCACAAATATTAATTTTGTTGCATCTGACATAATATCTCAGGCCGAACATGACATAAATACTACATGTTTTGTTGTTACAATGTTTACAAATGTGGCACATCTGATATCTAAAAAAATTGAAGAAAAAATTAAACATGTAAAACGTAGCAACATAATCAAATCTAGTATTAGAAAAAACGGATTCATAATAATCTGTAAAACTGAACAAGAAATGATTGATTTGATAAATGAATTGTCTCCGGAGCATCTGGAAATCATTACCAAAAAACCTGGTCTTATAGCATCAAAAATATATGGTGCTGGACTAATTCTGATGGGTAAATATACGCCATCTTCAGCAAGTGATTATGTATTTGGTTCTAATCATATATTACCTACTAATACATTTGGTAAAACTCGTGGTTCGTTATCAGTATTAGATTTCATGAAACTTGATACTAAAATACAATCATCAAAATCATCATTACAAAAAACATTAAAACATGTATATTCAATAGCCACTGCAGAAAATCTTCCAAATCATTATGATGCTATACGAGAAAGATTGTTATGAATTGGTTAGACCAAAGAATTTTAAAATTATCGAAATTAGATGTATATGAGAAATCATCATGTCAAGGACAACTTAAAATGAATTCTAACGAAAACTTTGTAATAGATAAACAATATCAACTTAATATTATAGATAAAGCAAGTAAAAATTGTGATGTGAGGGCATATCCAGAAAATCATAGCACGTTGATCAACTCTCTTTCTAAACATCATAAAATATTATCTAACAAAATCGGAATCGGAAACGGTTCTGATCAAATAATTGATCTTTTACTAGCACATCTTACATCAAAAAGAACTAAAATACTTATCTCAGATCCAACATTCAGCTTTTTTGAGGCTAGATGTAAGTTATATTCTCTTAGAACAATCAAAGTTCCATTTTCAGATACTATGATCTTGAATTTAGATCAATTAATTTCCAAGTTTGATGATGCAGATATGTTGTACTTAGACTCTCCAAATAATCCCACAGGGTTCCAATTTTCGAAAACAGATCTAGATAAAATAATTAATTGTTTTGATGGGCCAGTTATAGTAGATGAGGCGTATGGTGATTTTTCAGAATATAGTGCTTTAGATTTATCTAAAAAATACCGTAATCTTATAGTTATTAAAACATTCTCCAAAGCATTTGGATTTGCAGGGTTAAGATTAGGATATTTTATAGCTAATCAAGACATAGTGAACATCTTTATGAAATCTATTCAATATCCATACCCGATTAATTCTATTGCGTTAGAAGCAGGTAAATTACTGTTACAAAATATTAAAAGACTTTCAAATGTAATCAATTTAATTAAAAATGAACGTAAGAAAATGATAATTAATTTACGTAAACTTAATGTGTTTGAAGTTTTTAATTCACAAGCCAATTTTGTTTTGTTTGACGCTAAAGATGATTATCTACGAATATACACTGCACTAGCTGAACAAGGGATTTTAATAAAAAAATTAGGAAGAATAGGTCAATATCAAGGTTGTTTGAGAGTAACTATTGGTACTAAGGACATGAATTCCAAATTTCTTCTCGCTATACGAGATCTTTTACGATGACGGATTGATTTCAGATACACATGAAAAATTAGATGAAATTATTAACCTAGACTCCATCATTTTTGATTGTGACGGTGTGCTTATTGATATACGCAATTCCTATGACAAAACAATCAAAGAGACTGTTAGATATGTGGTTAACAAAATAACTAATGTAGATATAAATAATTTTGTCACAAGCACACTAATATCATCTTTTAAACGTAGTGGAGGTTTCAATAACGAAGTAGATTTATCTTATTCTATTATCATTTCCATAATAGCAGCAATTAGATTGAAAATACATTATAGAAAATTTATTTTAGATGTAGTTGAGAATTTAGATGTTAATGGCATCAGTTCAGTAGAAAATTATCTACGTAGTATTATTCATATAGATGATATGATTTCCGAATTACATTACCCATACAAAAACAATATCATATGTAATATATTTGATGAATTATTTTATGGTTCTAAATTATATAGTATAATACTCAAAAAAACTCCTATTTTTTGTTGTGATGGTTTTATTAAAAATGATAAGATTCTTTTGACAAAGTCTTTATTGGATATACTTCAAAGAAAATTTAAAAGAAAAATTGCAATTGTGACAGGTAGGGGATTGGTATCTGCTAGATACTCACTACGAAATCTATTAAATTATTTTGACATACAGAACTCAGTATTTTTAGATGATCTAGACAGAAGTTTCGCTAAACCAAATCCAAATACATTAATCAATTCTATCTTAGGCCTGAAATCATCTTCTTGTTTGTATGTTGGTGATTCCATGGAAGATCTAATTATGGTTCATAGAGCTAATAAATTAGGATTTAGAGTAATTTTTTGTGGGATATTTGGGACCGATGACAATAAAGATAATAAAATAAACCTTTTCAAAAAGAAAAACGCCCATATAATATTAGAATCTATAAATCTACTTCCGAATGTATTAAATCTGGATGATGATGAAATAAAACATAATGATCAAAATGGGGAAATCTCGTACTTATGAATTAACACGTGAAACTAAAGAAACTAATATTCATATACAAACTAATATAGATGGTACTGGAATTGCAGAAATAGATACTGGAATAAAATTCCTAGATCACATAATTGACACTTTTTGTAAACATTCGTTAGTTGATATCGCATTAAAAACGATATCCAAAGATAATATATCGCACCATTTAATAGAAGATGTTGCTATATGTATAGGTATATCTATTAATAAATCTCTTGGAGATAGATCTAACATAGCAAGATTTGGTTTTGCTTCTATCCCTATGGATGAATCCGTAGTGGAATCTACAATTGATTTGATAGACAGAAGCTATATTAAAGTAAATTTAGATTTCAAACGAAACGTTATAGAAGACATGTATCAAGAAGACGTAATCCATTTTTTCTATTCGTTATTAAAAAATATTAATTGCTGTGCTCATACATCATTAAAATATGGCACTAATGATCATCACATAGTAGAAGCAGCAATCAAATCATTAGCTGTAGCATTTAGATTTTCGTCTAACATAAATCAAAATATAGGAATACCTAGTACGAAGGACGTAATGTGATGCCTAAAATTGCAATATTTGATTATGGGGCTGGTAATATATTCAATTTACAAAAATCTATAGAAAGTATTGGTTCTGAAGTATATGTAATATCAAATTTTAATAATATTCAATTTTATGATGGACTATTTCTTCCAGGTGTTGGTAATTTTGATCCAGCAATTAAATTAATTCATAACCAACATTATAATAAATCATTTCATGATATTTTAACTCAAATACCAATATTTGGAATTTGTTTAGGGCTGGAATTGTTATTTGATAAAAGCGAAGAAGGTAAAGAACAAGGACTCCATGTGGTTGAAGGTGATGTAGTTCATTTACCTATAACAATGACTGTCCCACACATGGGCTGGAATAACATATTGATTGAAAAACATAGCAATTTACTAGATGGAATAGATGATAACTCTTGGGTTTATTTTGCACATTCTTATATGGTAAGACCAAAAAACGATCGGATTATACAAGCTAAATTTGATTATGGGGATAAAATTACAGCAATGATTGAACAACGTAACTTATTTGGCACTCAATTCCACCCTGAAAAATCTAGTATAACCGGAATAAAAATACTACAAAATTTTTTAAGAGAATGTAAAAAATGAAAATAATAGCAGCCATAGATCTGATGGGTGGGAAAGTAGTAAGATTATCGAAAGGAGATCCTCTGACTAAAAAAATTTACAGTGATAACCCATATCAAGTTGCTCAAATGTGGGAAAACCAAGGTGCAGATATGATACAATTTGTAGATCTAGATGCAGCATTGGGGTTAGGATCAAATTTATTAACAATTAAAAATACAATTAAAAAATTACACACACCAACATTGATAGCTGGCGGATTGCGAAATGAGCAACTCATAAATGACGCATTATCTATTTCATCATATATTATTTTAGGAACTATCCCATTCACAAATAAAAAACTATTATCTAAATTCATACATAATAAGAATCAAATTATAATATCTGTAGATCAAGTTTCTAATAATATTGTAATAGAAGGATGGAAAAAAAATACAACTATAAAATTAATTGACGGTGTGAACAATTTCATTTCTCTAGGATTCTCTAATTTTCTTTTAACAAACGTAGAAAAAGACGGCATGCTGCAAGGTATTGAGATACATACATTTTCTGAAATATGTAAGATAGATTCTATTAATGTATTTGCTGCTGGTGGAATTTCTAACACGAGTGATATTATGAACCTTAAAAAAATCCATGTTTATGCTGTTGTATTAGGTAAATCTCTTTATGAAGGAATATTAGATATCTCAAGCGTAAAAAAAATATGACACTAACAAAAAGAATAATACCATGTCTTGATGTTGATGATTATAATGTTGTTAAAGGATTAAATTTTTCATCAATTTCTAATGTTGGTAACCCTGTATTTTTAGCGAAGAAATATAATGATAGTGGTGCAGATGAATTGATTTTTTTAGATATAACCGCATCTCAAGAAAAAAGAAAAATAGTTAAACTCTTGATTGCTGAAGTTGCAAAAACTATAGATATACCATTCACTGTGGGTGGAGGCATATCTAATCTAGAGCAAGCACACGATGTTTTGCTTCATGGCGCAGACAAAATAGCTATTAATACATCTGCTGTGCAAAAACCACAACTTATAGAACAATTAATGGATGCATTTGGAAAACAATGTGTGGTTATAGCTATAGATGCAAAACGAAATTATACTGTATCTGAAGCTAAGAATATATTTGTACATAATGGCAAAAAATTCTGGTTTGAAGTATACATATATGGTGGCAAGTATGCCACAGGGCTCGATGTAATTACTTGGGCACAAAAAGTAAAAAATTTAGGAGCTGGAGAAATATTACTAACTAGTATTGATATGGATGGAACCAAAAACGGTTATGATCTAAATCTTACTTCGGCTGTTGTAAATAATGTTTCTGTTCCAGTTATAGCTTCAGGAGGCTGTGGTCATCCTCAACACATGTTAGATGTTTTTCAAATTTCTGATGCGTCTGCTGCCTTGGCTGCTTCTATATTTCATTATGATTCTTATTCAATCCAAAAAGTTAAAAAATTTCTTCAACACAATAAAATAAATGTAAGATTATAAGTATTGAACATCTAAATTTATCATGTACAAAGAAATAATTGATATTAATTTCGTCAAGGGTGGTGATGGGTTGATCCCTGTAATTGTACAAGATATCGTCTCGAAAAACATCTTGACATTGGCTTATTCTAATAAGAAATCGATAATACTGACACAAAAAACTGGAAAATCGTGGTTTTGGAGCCGATCTAGAAAAAAACTTTGGATGAAAGGAGAAACATCTGGTAATGTGCAAAATGTTAAAAAAATTCTAGTAGATTGTGATTGTGACGCTGTTATTTATTTAGTAGATACAAAAGGTCCTGCATGTCATACAAAACAAGAGACATGTTTTCATAATGAACTCAAGTAATCAGCATATTTTTTTATAATTATCAATTTCGCTTGGAATTATTTCGTCAGTTATTTTTATTTTTAGTTCATGGTATTTTGTACCTTGCATTATTATTTTCCATTCTCCTATTAATTCACTATTATCACAAATTTTCAAATCTTTTGATAAAACAGGTTTAAAATATTTATTAAAGCTTGATTTTTTACTCCAATTGAAATCTATATTGGAGTATATTTTATTTTTTGTTGTTATGATTAATATGCGCCCTACATCATTTTCAAGTAGAGAATCTACTGTTACAAAAACATTTTCACCTATTTTATATTTAGAATTATTGACAACAAACGGCCCAGAAGTTAATAATTTATCTTTTTCTAATACTCTATTACTATTTATCGATATTATTAATAGGAATGCTAGTGTAATACCTAATATTATTCCAAATTTAGTAAATTTTTGCATGATTGATGAATAAGAATAACCTAAATTTTTAACTTATATATGTGATATGTTAGTTAAATTTAGAATTTTTTAATTAGTGGTGATTATATAGTGTTCTATGCAAAAAATTTTTTTGGAATGCAGAGAATGCAAAACTACGTATTCTGCAGATTTTAAATATGTCTGCGAATCTTGTTTTGGACCTCTAGATGTTAAGTACGATACTTCATTTACCAAAAATTTATTTGAGAACAGAAATGTAGATACATATTGGAAATATTTTGAACTATTACCAATAGTAGATAAATCCAACATAGTAGACATTGGTAGCGGATTGACACCTCTAATTAAAGCTACAAATCTTGGAGCCGAGTTGGGATTAAATAATCTATACATCAAGAATGATTCAGTTAACACTACATTTTCATTTAAAGATAGGCCTGCTGGTGTGGCGGTATCTAAAGCCAAAGAATTTAATTTATCTACTGTTGGTTGTGCTTCTACTGGTAATCTTGCATCTGCAACTGCTGCACATGCTGCAAAAGGTAGACTCAAATGTTTAATATTTGCACCAAAAAATATAGAGCAACCTAAAATTACACAAGCTATTTCATATGGTGCTGAATATATAGCAATTGATGGCACATATGACGACTCCAATCGAATTGCTGCACAAATTGGAGATCAACATAAAATAGGTGTAGTGAATATAAATCTACGTTCGTATTATACTGAAGGTTCCAAAACATTAGCATTTGAAGTGGCAGATCAATTAGGGTGGGATGTACCAGATCATCTAGTCATTCCAGTTGGAAGCGGCGCTATGTTAAATTCTATATGTAAAGGATTTGAAGAATTAGAAAATATTTCATTGTTGAAAGATACATCTAATATACATATAGCTGCAGCCCAACCATATGGATGTGCTCCTATAGTAAATGCATTCAAAAACAAAACAAATACAATAAAGCCTATAGAATACCCTGATACTATAGCTAAAAGCCTAGCTATAGGTGATCCTGGAGATGGTCGATATGTGATTAAAAGACTCTCTCAATATCATGGATATGCTGAAGATTGTAATAACAATGAAATTATAGATTCCATTATACTACTTGCTAAAACTGAAGGTATCTTCACAGAACCTGCAGGTGGAGTTTCTATCGCAGTACTTCGTAAAATGGTTGAGAATAAAATGATCGATAAAAACGATCAGACAATATGTTTTATAACTGGCAACGGATTAAAATCACCAGATTCATTGTTCGATATAATTCCAAAACCTAAAATAGCCCAACCAAATATTGAAAAAATATTATCTATTATGAGGTAAATTATAATTGGTAAATGTAGTCTTCACAATACCGTCAGTACTGAACCAAGGCAACGGTGAAAAAAAAATACCCATTACTTCTGATAAACTTACATTATTAGATGCTTTTACTAAAATTTCTAATGATTTAGGCCCTGCTTTTAAAAATAGAGTTTTAAACCCAGACGGCTCTCCTAAATCTCTTATTAATGTGTATATAAATGGTAAGAACGCCCAATTTTCTAACGGCATGAATACAATTCTCAATGATGGAGATGAAGTTTATATGCTTCCTGCTGTTTCTGGAGGAGATAACTTGTCTGAAAATGAACTCACTCGATATTCCAGACAAATAATGCTAGAAAATATAGGTTATGAAGGACAATTGAAAATCAAAAATTCATCTGTATGCGTTATTGGAGTTGGTGGATTGGGAAACCCTATCGCTTCTAGATTGGCAGCTATGGGTGTAGGTAAAATAAGAATAGTGGATCGAGATGTAATCGAATTATCTAATCTTCATAGACAAACAATGTTTAATGATTGTGATATTGGCAAAATAAAAGTTGAAACTGCCAAGAATAAATTACAAAATATTAATCCCACGATGACAATAGAAGCCCTTTCCGTTTCAATAAATGACTATAATGCATTAGATGTGATCCATGATTGCGATATAGTAATAGACGCGCTTGATAGTGTGAATGCTAGATACTCAATTAACAAAGCTTGTGTTAGATCTAACATTCCATTTGTAACTGGAGCAGCTGTTGGAACTTCTGGTCAATGCTTTACAGTAATACCAAATAAAACAGCTTGTTATTACTGTGTATTTCCTAGCTTGGATGAAAATTCTATGCCGACTTGTAGTATTGAAGGAGTACACCCATCAATATTATCAGTCGTTGCAGGTATTGAAGTATCTGAAGCTATTAAAATAATATTGGACAAAAAACCTAATCTATTAAATAAAATCTTACATATAGATTTAGACACATTAAATTTCACACATATAAATACATTCAAAGTATCTGAATGTCCTGTCTGTGGAACTGGCAAGACTAGTGATAAAGTTATAAAAGAAAAACTCATGATCGAAGAATTATGTGGCCGAAATGGCAAAAGGACATTCTCTATCACTCCTACTAATAGTAATTTGCATTTGGATCTAAATAAAATTGCCAAGTTGTCAACAACAAATGTATACAAGATAGAAAATCAAAGTAATTTTGGTATATCAATCCGCTCTGCAGATTTTTATATTAATATTATGCAAAGAGGTTCTGCTATTATAACAGGAACTAAAACAGAAGATGATGCAATTTCATTATATGAAAGATTTGTTAGTAAAATAATGGTCAACAATTAATAAATCCGAGATAAGAAATCATTATATTCTAAATAGAATCTTTCGTTATCAACATTGATAGATATTACAACTTTAAAAAAATATGATGCCAGTGGTATGTATAAAATATATGATAAATGGCCTGAAATTGCTAAATCTTCTTATGAATCGAATCAATGTTCTGTAGATTTAGGAAATATAGATCATATCATATTTGCTGGAATGGGTGGTTCTGGGGCTATAGGCGATCTTTTTTCTGCCATTTTATCAAAAACTAGTATGCATGTTAGCACTGTCAAAGGATACTTGTTACCAAACACAGTAGATGAAAACACACTTGTGATTGCCACAAGTATTTCTGGAGACACTGACGAAACTATACAAATCCT
This sequence comes from Nitrosopumilaceae archaeon, assembly GCA_011523285.1. GTDB lineage: Archaea > Thermoproteota > Nitrososphaeria > Nitrososphaerales > Nitrosopumilaceae > WTHC01. The sequence goes on from WTHC01000025.1 coordinate 59,995, forward strand.
AAATTCTGCTAATAATTTAAACTGTTCAACTATTGCATTTTCATCAGGAGGAAAAATCAAAAATTATTGTGAAGAAAATAACATCAATTATAAATATGTGCCAAAGTACCATTCTGCACGCGCATCATTTGTAAATTACGTATATTCGGCCTTGCGAGTCTTAGAATCAATTATACCTATACACAAAAATGATGTTCTTGAATCAATACAAAAAATGAATCTCATTTCTAAAAATATTTCATCAAATAACCTAACCAATAGTAACGATTCTCTTGAGTTCGCATATTGGATAACTGGAATACCTCTTATGTATTACCCATTGGGACTACAAGCTGCTGCAATTCGGTTTAAAAATTCACTACAAGAAAATTCCAAATCTCATGCATTTATTGAAGATATCATAGAATCATGTCATAATGGAATTGTTGCGTGGGAACGTTCATCTCAATTGAAACCAGTTTTATTGGAGGGAAAAGACGATTACATAAAAACCAAAGAACGCTGGACTATAATTAAAGAATACTTTCAAAGCCATGGAATAGAATATAAGGAAGTATTTTCAACTGATGGAAGTATCTTATCTAAATTAATTACATTGATCTACTTCTTTGATTACGTATCGATCTATTACGCAATAATTTCAAAACTGGATCCAACTCCTGTAAAATCCATAGAATTTATTAAAAATAAACTTGTTGATCAATAACAAATTACTAAATAATCTTTGTGTAATATGATGAACAAATCATCCATTAGCCTTATATATTAAAACATAAAAAAAACACCAATAACATGAATAACGAAATAATCCGTAAATTAACTAGTCTTACACTAATGACAATAATGATAGCAGGAGGACTAACATTCTCTATACCAGCAATTGTACCACAAGCAAATGCAACTAATGTTAATCTATTTGTGTCTGCAGAAAATTCGCAATTCGCGAATTATTTCGCAGGTCCAATGATTGTAGAAGTTGTAATAATTGATTCTACTATAGGCTCTACAAATACAGATGTTGGAGAACCCAATGTGACAGTAAATGGAAAGAGCTTACGTATGGCTCAAGCTACAGATGGTAATTGGTATGGTTATTTTGCAGACAAAAAACAAGCTCAAATAGCTGATGAAATACAAAGTAGTGGAGCTACTGGCAGTGGATTAGACTTTGGTGCATTTTGTAGTAACGCCACAGATATATCTAATGGTACATTCACCATTGATTTGTCTGGAAGTACAGGAATATCTGTACCTAGTGCTACTACAGGAAGCTCTCAAGGCACTGATCCAATAACAAGTGCATGTACAATCTCGCCAGGTGATACTATGAACGTATTAAGACAGGAAAAAACATTAAATGATAATGACAATATAAGTGGTCCAGGACAAATTGATGTAAATCAAAATGCATGGCCATTTATACAGTTATATGATTTTACAGCTGGCAGTAATGTAGTTGTACAATATAACAAAGGTAACGAAGTACAAAATACTATTTTGACATTTTCATCATCATCGCAATTTGCAAGTTTGGATTTAGATAGGGCAAAATACCCACAGGGTTCACAAGTTAATTTCACAATAACAGATCAACAATTAAATATTGATCCAACTGACATAGACTCTTGGACATTTGGTACTGAACAAAGTAATCTGTCTACACAGTATCTGATTTTTAATAAAAATGGAGAAAATGTAGCGGATACACTTGGCGCATCTGCAAATATAAATAATTCATTAAGTGAACTAATGTTCTCTGGTAATGGTGTATTAAGTATAAATGCTGATGCACAAGGATCTGGCAATGTAATAAACATAGTAAATAATAATGATCAAATGATCATTGGCGAACAAGCTGATTCCGTCGCAACAGTAGGTGGTGCGTTGGCATCTGGAACACAACCAATAACAATCACAGAAATTGCACCAAATGCAGGTATCTTTACAAATTATGACGAGACAAACAACGCCAATGTTGTGATAACCGAAAATGCTGATAGAGGAACATCTGCAACCATAAATTACAATGGTCCTCAAAGTGTTTTAGTTGGATATGGATTTGCAACAATTGATATGAATTCACCTAACGATCAATGGAGTTCAGGAGAAAAATTATCAGTTGTACTTGTAGATTCTGATGCAAATAAAAATACTCGAGTCAACGAAACATTAAACGTAAATGATTCTAATGTATCGTTAATTCCAGCATTAAGTACAGGTGATCCATTCACACTTGGTGAATCTGGTGTAGAAAATAACACTAAAGTCAAAGCTGCATATACATCAACATCAACCATTACAAGAACAGGAAATAATAGTACAATTACAGAATTAACTGATACTGGATTAAATACCTCAGTTATAGTACAGAAATTCAGTGAACGTGCATTGATCTCTACCAATAACATCGATTCACAAGTCGGTGGACTTGTTATAGATCTAGCCACAACAGCTGAAGAACTACGTAATTCAATACAGAATCCAAACACAGAAAAATTCAACGGTATAAATCTATTTAATTATGATATTAGTTCTATAATAGATTCAACTAATAGTGTTGAAGTTTATTTAGTTGCTAATGCCAATGATGAAATAATAGATAATAACGTGATAGCTACACCATTGCAAGGAGTATTATTATTCAATACGAATGCACCAAAAGGATTAGTAGATCTTAGTTCTACACAATCTGGAATTCAAAACCCAGACGATGTTAATGAATTGATCTTTAGCTTAGATGATGATACATCAATAGGCTTGTATTTCAATTTCAATGACAATGTTGAATTAAAATCAAACACAAATCCTATTGTAGCAGATTTCTTCACCTTTGGATTTAATGATGATGGTATACAATCTAATGAAAGAATCGCAAACCAAATAATTAGATTCGAATTAACTGAAAATGGCGCTAACACAAGTACATTTGAAGGTACTGTAGAATATACAATGATCAATCAATTGAATATTCTAAATAGCAGTACATACAATAATCTAAACACAATATCTGCAAATCCTAAGTTTATAGTAAATGAAGATTTACGTGACGACGATGCCCCTAGAATAAATTACTATGATCTAGGTGCAGATGGTGTGTATACACAAATAGCCGATCAAAAAGAAGCTATATCACATTCAGGTATAATATCATTAGATTCTAACACGTACAAAGTAGCTGACACAGTATTAGTAACACTAGAAGATCAAGACTTAAATCAAGATAATGGCTTAATCGAGATCTATACCGTTGTAAGAAAACAAAATGATCCGGCCTTTGATACAGTGGGAACGTCTGATTTACCAGTATTAAGTTTCGGCCCATTAGGAAAACTTGTTAGCATTACTTTTGATGACGAACTATGGGCTTCATCATCTGAAGTGATTAATGGCATGTCATGTACTGACAATGGTAATACAAATAACGATGGACTTGGATCTACAGGTTTCACATTAATTGAAACAGGACCTTCCACAGGTATATTCGAAGGTAATTTCAAAATCCCTGAAACATATTGTGCTAGATCACAAGGAGGCAAAGTTTTGTCAGTAACTGGTACCGATATAGAAGTCAACTATTTTGATTTTAGAGACGAATCTGGAGAAATCATTGAAGTAAGTAGCGGTGCAGGAATAAGAGCACATACTGGTTCTATAAGCTTAGACAGAACTGTGTATCCAGTACCATGGGGAGAAGTTAAAGACTTTGATAATTCAACATCATCATCACCAAATGGCCGTTCAGTATTTCCAATCCATGTGACTGGAATAGATGGCACATTAGATAATAGTGATAGTAATGGTAATCCATTAGCAGAAACATTAGGTAATGGTGATTTGACAATTCATGTCAGAATCAACGATCCTGATTTCGATGTTTCATCTAGTGGTGAAGATGCAATAGAAACTGATTTGATCGGTAAAGAATACGGTCCAGTTAAAATTACTATCTCACGTGGTTCTGATGAAATGATATTAGCATATGCTGGTGGTTCTACACCTCAAACTGGTTTAATCGATGTAGATGGTAATGATATCGATGGTTCTGGAGTACTGCAACTTGGAGCAATTACAGAAATTGCACCAGATAGCGGTATTTTCGAATTAGATTTTGTTGTCAGATATACAGATGGACCAGCGTCTAGAATATGTCCAGATACTAATGCGTATGTTGCATTAGATAATAGCATTACAACAGACTTGAATGATCCGAAAATAAGATTCGATGATGATCCAGAAGAAGGTAGTGATTTTTGTATATTACAAGGTGATATAATCACAGTAGAATATACTGATCCTACAGATGCATCAGGAGATCCAAATACTGTGACAGATTCCGCTACATTTGATTTACGTAATGGTGTACTACAATCTGATAAATCCGTCTACATAGTAGGAAGCGATCTAATCCTTACAATAATAGAACCTGACTGGGACTTAGATAATGATACTGCTGAAACATATACTTTAGATATTGTTGAATGGAGCTCTGATGCTGCAACAGTTACAATGGGCAATGCTGGTAAAAACTTAACTGCTTTTGATCCAGAACCCACTGATTTCAGAGAGACAGGAGACAGTACAGGTATATTCCAAACAATAGTTGAAATTCCAGAAAAACTATCAGGTGATAGCTTGGAACGTGGAGAAAAGATTACATTAGAATATACTGATTGGGGACCATCAGGCAGTGATTATGTTGGAGAAGAAGATGAAGATATTAGTATCTCTGTCTTCACATCTAATTTTGGAGCAACAGTAGAACTTGATCAGAAAGTTTACACTTGGAATGATAAAGTCTACGTCACAATTGTTGCACCAGATCATAATTTCGATGCCAATCTAATTGATGAAATTGGTGATTCTGACGATAATCCAATCAAAATTTCAACACGTGGAAATGATCTTAATAACTACAAGTTAGTTGAAACCGGTACTAATACAGGCATATTTACTGGAGAATTAATCCTAACAGGATTTAATTTTGATGCAGATGGTAATACAAATACCGGTGAATTTGGAACAGGTTTTGATACTAAACCAAGAACAGATGGTACTGGACCTACAGATGGATATCTACAAGCAGATAATGATGATGGAATAACCGTTTCATTTGAATATTCTGAAGATGAAACTGTAGTTGGTTCAGCATTAGTTCGTTGGAATATAGGTGAAGTACAATGGCTTGAAGCAAGTTACCCAGCAAGTGGTAATGGTGTAGTTAGAGTAATAGATCCTGATATGAATTTGAATCCAGAAGCAGTAGATAATTTCGATGTTGACGTATGGTCTGACTCTGATTCTGGAGGCGTAGATCTTACTGTCACAGAAACTAATGAAGCTACTGGTATATTCGAAGGTACAGTATTCTTTACTACTAGTGATGAATCTTCAGGACATAGACTTCGAGTTACTGAAGGTGATACAACCACAGTAGAGTACGAAGATAATACTTTACCAGATCCATATACTACTGCAGATGAATTAGATATCACTGCTACCACCATAATAGGTACGATAGTTCCTCCATTAGAGAGAGCTCCTGCATCTAACGCTCATATTGTTGATGCATTTGGAAACTCTTTGGACGAAGTATCTGTAGATCAACAAGTCCAAATCACTTCTGACCTAACTAATAACCAAAATCAAGAACAACAATTTGCATATTTAGTGCAAATTCAAGATGACAATGGTGTCACCGTTTCATTAGCATGGATCACTGGTTCATTGTCTTCAGGACAAACCTTTAGCCCGGCATTGTCATGGATACCATCTTCCACTGGAACATATACTGCAACAGCATTTGTATGGGAAAGTGTGGATAATCCTACTGCATTATCTCCAACTGTAACAGTAACTATCAACGTGATATAATCACAGACTAGTCAAATACCCTTTTTTTTATTTAGTAGAATAAATATATGGTATAATGATTTTGTATCTATCTTGAAGTTCATAATTATAATAATGATTTGTTGTATTGTATTCTTAGATCAAATGGTGTTTGCAGATAACTTAGAATTGTTTACTAACAATCAAATATATGTAGAATCGGATTTGTTATTTGTATATGGTAACGGACTGCCAAATGAAAATCTGATAATTCGATTATTTAATCCAGACGGTACTATCTCTAAATTTGATCAAATAGAAACTGATTCTAATGGTTATTTTCATCATATCTTATTAGTTTGGCCTAAAACATCAAATAAGTTTCCATATGGTGTGTATGATATAGAAGTCACAAGCACAGAACAAAATGGATTATCTAATCATGTTAGTATAAAATTCTCAGAATCTGCACAACAGATAACTATTCCAATCCAACATCAAATTAATGCAACTATTTTTGCTCCAGATTCCACTGCTGTAGATAATACTATTCGTATTTTCTCCCAAATCACTAGTGATGGAATGCTTATTAGTACTAGCCCTGATAAACTGTTGAATAATTCTCATGTGCATTTGCCTTCTGGACAAGTAGTTAGTCTTGCGTCAGAATTTCATACATTGCATCAAGGGTTATATTTTGCTGATTATGTGCCAAAACAAACAGGTACTTATGTATTTCATATTATTACATTTTATAACGGTTTAATATCTCATAATTCTGCAGCTACCACTGTATACGCACAAGATATAAGTAGTATTTCAAATCAGCTCGTGAATTTGGATGCTGTACTAAATAGAACATCTGATGAATTAAATAAATTACAACATAATACATATAATTTTGGTATTGCCCTTGATACTGCTAATACCAATATAGACGAAAGTGTAATATCTATATCAAAGTCAGTGAATAACATAGAAGAAGCATCTATTCAACTGAATTCGTTATTATTTCCCATCATTTTATTCATCGCTATAATAATAGCATTACAGATCGCTATGTTGGCACGACATCGTCATTTTGATTAATTCATTTTAATGTCATCTAACTCATTAATTAACATGTATATATTATAAGAAATGTATTCCAGCAATAAAAATATATAATAGTCTGATAAAAGTTATTTTTTTAACGAAATCCATACCAATATCAATTTTATACACGAAATACCTTAGATAAAGTTTATAAACAATTTTTCAAGTACGTGAGCTACATGACAAATAGTGATAATAATAATAAAAATGAAGATAAATCATTATCACGTAGAGATTTTTTGAAACTTTTAGGTGCAGCTGGAACTGCTTTGGCATTTACGCCTTTTGTACCTTGGGGTAATTATATGCCCAACCCATCAGCGGCAAATTTAGAAAAAGTTAAAGTTATTCTTCCAGACGGTACACAAGCTAATGTTAATACTTTCCCAATAAACCATGCTGAGGTTATTACTTATCCAAGTACTGGTGATAGAGTTTTAGATGAAGAAGCTTTTAGAAAGTGGCAATTTATAAGATTACCAAAGAAATTAGGTGGAGAAAAAAATGATGTAAGTTCATTTAGAGCATATAGTATGGTATGTCTTCATTTATGGTGTTTGTGGAAATATTGGCCTGAAGAAGGACGTATGAGAGGAGAATGCCCTTGTCATGGAAGTATGTATGATCCAATGACTGGTAAAGCATTTGCTGGACCTGCCTCTCTACAAGCAGCTCCATCTAACACACTGGCAAAATTAGATTTAGAAGCTGATAATGATGGTTTTCTATGGATATTGCCACCTGAATGGGGCGTTAATAACAATGGAGTAGTTGGATATGGCCGTTTCATTAAGTAGACGTACTGGATTAGTGTCATTTCTTTATTGGATTTGGGATGGATTAGAAAGAACAGTTTTTACAGCAGTCAAGTTTTCATTTCCTGCAAGATTTGTAAGCCCATTTGGATTTCTTGGGATGTTAACATTTGTAGTATTTGTGATTCTTGGCATATCTGGTGCTTTACTTATGTTTTATTATCAGCCTATACTAGATCGAGCATGGGACAGCGTTCAATTCATTAATGATGAAGTTCCTTTTGGATTTCATATACGAAACATTCATTATCATGCGTCCAACGCAATGGTCCTGCTAGCTATATTGCATATGTATTATCAATATTTTAGCGGTCGATATAAAATTAGAAATGAAATCTTATGGGTGACTGGAGTTATATTAGGGACTGTAACAATTTTGGAAGCTTTTACAGGATATGATGTAATATTTAGTGAACGTGCAGAATTGGCTATAAGTATTGCAGCTTCATTAACAAATTCAATACCAATAATAGGACCTACAGTCCGTGATGCTATGTTTGGATCTGGTTTTTCAGATTTCGTTCTTAGATTTTATGCGCAACATGTATTTATTTTACCAATAGTAATGTTGGGATTAATGGCAGTTCATTTTCCACGCTTCTTGGTATTTGATGTGCCTATGGTTACTGCTATTGCTGGTGCTATACTGATAACAGGTGGTGTTTTTCCAATAGATCTTGGATTCAAATTTGAACCTACTGTTCCACCAGGTATAACAGTTCCAGAATGGTATCTTACAGGACTTTATTCATTTTTAAGAACACAATATGATAAATTTGTTACTGGTGTGCTTTGGCCTGGATTATTTATATTATCATTGTTAATTATACCATTTGTAGATAGATATAAGAAATTTTCATGGAAAGATCGACCTATAGTGACTGCTTTTGGAATCACTGGTATAGCACAAATAATGGTTACTACTTATTGGGGATTCTATATACCATCTGATACTACAATACCGCTAGTAGAAAGATTAGTTATAGATCCTGTATTCTTATACCTGGTGATGATCTTATTGGTGCCTTTGGGATTTGGATTTAGTTATATGATGATTAAAATGGCCCAAGAAGCAGAACGAAAATCAAAATTAGCAAAACAAAACGCCCCTAAAAAAGTTGCCACGATAAATATATCTCAACAGTGGATCAATTGGATAATAATTGCCCTCATCATATTTCAAGTATTCTTGAATATAGCAGCATATAATGCTGTACTAACTGGAATGAAGAACATTTCATTATTCTTCACAGGTCTTATTTTGATCGTTTTCGCTGCTCTATTTCATGTTTATAGATACGGCCTAGGCGAATCCAAGAAATCAATTGCGCTTCAACAAAACACAAATCCATGATCTGTGTTTCCAAAAATTAAAATTTATAAGACTATCATACAGTATAATGACAGATTGAGTTCTGTTGTTACTAACCATGCTTACGGTATAGGTGTTGTGTCTATAGTAATAGGATTGTCTTTTGGACTACTTTATTATCAGATGTACTATCTTCCTGAATCTCTTGCTAAACCAACAGTTTCACATGAGATATTAGAACCTGTTAAAAACACGATAATTGAAATGATTGTTGGTTCTTCTAGTCCTGAACAACAAGATAATTTTGTACCAAAATTGGTTAACATCCAACTTGGTATAGATAATCATACAATCTGGAATAATGTAGACGATACTCCGCATACAGTAACTCCAGATCATCGAGAATCTGATTCTTACAGTGGGGAATTTGGATCTAGTGGAGTAATAAAACCTGGCGACTCGTATGAATTCATATTTACTGAAGAACATGAATTTGAATACCATTGTGACCCGCATCCATGGATGACTGGCAAAGTCATAGTTACGAAACAAAGATTTTAAATAAATTTAGCCCATGTTACATCTTCAGTAATTTCTTTATTTTGTTCTATTATACACACTCTAAATTTTACATCATGAATTTTATTTGGTTTGAATTTTATCATTGCAACAAATTTTATAGTGTTATCTGAGATTGTTTTATAATTTATGAATATTCTTGAAGATTTTTTTTGTACAATGGATTTATTATTACATGTTAAAAACTCCACAAATTCATTCGAATCAAATATCTGTGTGTTAATTATCACTCCATCATATTTATCTGGATAATTTATTGTTATGACACCTATAATCTTTGTATTCTGTTTAATTTCTACATCATTTAATTCTAATCTAATCCATTTCATTATATAACTAAGTCTTCAGAACAAATAAATTAAATGGGTCAGGAGGGCTTCGATCCCTCGACCATTGGATTAGAAGTCCAACACTCTATCCATGCTGAGCTACTGGCCCAAAATTTTAAGATTGAATGGGCATATTAAGAGTTTACAACCATTTTTTTAATTTAATATCTCGTTCCATTTTAAATAGAAACTGTTGAGCGTATCCAGAATAAACTCCGAAATAATCTATAATATCATCATGAGCTTTTTCATATTTTCTCCGTGTTAATTTTTCATCTATTTGAAATAATGCATTATAATATTTATGCATGCATCTTACCATCCATCTATCCAAAGGAAATGCATCTAATTTATCTAATGAAAATAAAAGTATACAATCAGCTGTTTTTTGACCTACGCCAGACACTTTGGTTAATTGATCTCTTGAAGTGTAATAATCTGTATTTCTTAATTGCTTAAAATCTATTATACCATTTAATATATCTTGAGACGCAGATCTAACGTATCTAGCTCTATATCCTAATCCACAACCAATTAATTCTTTCATACTTGCATTAGAAAGTGCTTTTGGAGATGGAAATAAATTGAATCTTTTGCCACAAAAATTCACCTCTTCCCCAAACTTATTACATAATCGTAGTAATGTAGTCTTAATTTTTTGAATATTTGAATTAGATGATGTGATAAATGATATTACACATTGAAATGGATCCTGGCGTAATATCCTTAAACCAGGAGATAATAATATGGCATATTTTATTACTATATCTTTTTTTATGTCATTTATGATCTTTACTATATTATCATCATTCCTAAAAAAATCGCATTTCTTATTTGTGAAAGTCAAAATTTTATTTGTGTTTTTTTCTATTACTATAACATCATTTCCATTTATACCATACCATTTATTACCATCTTTTTCCCACAAAAACACCTGTCCGCTATTTATAGTATTATCTATATTTATATCATTGATCAAAATCCATTCAATTTAACATGTAAATGTTTCTCCAATTTTTGGAGCATATGATCTAAAACCAAATTTCTCTTTAATTTCTTGAGAAAACATTGTACATGATTTGATATCTCCATGTATCGCTAATACCGTTGGATTACCTTTTATTTTTTTTATTACATCAAAAAGCGAATTTCTATCACCATGACCAGAAAATTCAAATGGTCTGACTCTTGCTTGTACATTTACATCATTTCTACGAATTGATATTTTACCAGTATCTAATAATCTTTTTCCTTGTGTCCCTTCTCCTTGATATGAAACTAATGCAATACCATTTTTTTTATTGAATGCAAGTTTATTAAGATAATATATTGCATTTCCACCTACTAACATTCCAGCTGGTGAAATTATTACACATGGATTATGTATTGCATTTTCTCTATCTTTGTTATTTCTAATTTGTGTTATTTTATTTAGTGTGTTCATGAATATTTTTGGATCTCGTAAATATTCTGGGTATTTAGAAATTATTTTATTCACTTTTAGAGCCATACCATCCATAAATATAGGATATTTAAAATTATTTTTTTGAAATACACATGCAATTTCTTGTGATCGTTCTACGGAAAATGCCGGAATGAATAATACGCCATTTTGTTCCATTATTTCATTAGCAAACTTTATCAAACCACTTTCTGATTCAGCTCTTGACATTTGTTCTGTTTGTGAATATGTACTTTCTGTTATTAAAATATCTATTTCATCTAATTCTAAGTCTGCCTCACTAAGAAGACGTGATCCATTTGGATTGATATCCCCTGTATAAAATAAGCGTTTTTTACCAGATTCTATTATGATAGTACTTCCACCAATAACATGTCCAGAACACTTCAATTCAAAAATAGAATCATTGATTTTAATTTTGTTACCATAGTTCATCATCTTTGAATTCTTCATCATTGCATCTATTTCATTATTGCCAAACAAACAAAAGTTTTTTTCAAGTTTCAACATATCTTCCAATAGTAACTTACTTAATTCTAGCGTTGGTGGTGTAGCATATACTTTATTGTGTCCACTTATAAATAAAGAAGGTATATTGCCAGAATGATCTAGATGTGCATGTGACAAGATCACGGCATCTATATCTTTTGGTTTTACATGCAAAGGATATGCTGGCGCTTTTCCTTTTTTTCTAAGTAAAACTCCATAATCCAATAAAAAATTTGTGTTATTGTCACTGACTAAAAACCCAGATCTGCCAACTTCCATAGCTGCACCAAGAATTTTAACTTTCATAACATAACTTTCAATACATTATATCTTAAAAGTTTGTGTGTTGTCCGATTATAATATATTTATAATTTACAAAAGCTTTAATTAGTGTAATTTGAGATCCCAACCACATGGGAAGAAGCTTTCAAGAATGGCTAAATACACAAGATAAAAATGTTGTATCTAAAGTTAGAGCTGATGACGAATCTAATAAACCACTACTAAACCAAATTAATTGGATTTGGGTCAAAAACTTAATGGATAAAAGAGCAGATCTTAATCCTACATCCGCAGAATTATTAGATTGGGTAACCTCTGGCCAAATAGATGCAATGAGAAAGTAAACGTGATTTTCACGTTATTATTTTTTGTTTTTTATTTTTAATTATAATAATTTTACTTGATAATTAGCGATCTTTTGTTTTTGAAATCATAGTATAACCCTGTTATGAATTTTCATTATCATTTAAATACTCACTGAACGTTGATCACTATTAGTGAAATAAATGCCAATAGCAATATTACCAGACGTAGATGAACAGAGATGTATTGGTTGTGCACTATGTGTTGAGATCTGTACTTCTCTTGGCCCTGATGTACTTAGAGTAAAACCTGTTGAAGGTTGGAAACGTGGTAAAGCATTTGTTTTCTATCCAGAAAGATGCATCTCAGACGGTGCATGTATTGGAGTTTGTCCTACAAAATCTATATTCTGGATGAGACCAATGAATTACACTGCAGGACAACCTGTTCCACTTCATAAAAACGGTGTTTTTATAAAAGGTTGGGCTGAAGACGCAGCACTATAAATAGTGCTTCACCATTTTTATTATTTTTACCAAGTTTTCTTCTCTATTGTATTCGGGAGAAGTTTAGTGAAATATGATATAAACATATCATCATATTTTGTATATATTGTTGAGAAATTATTGTTCTTGAAAAATTTTTGCCACGTTGTTTTAAAAACAGGTAATAATTCTGGTTTGTATTTTATATTTGACATATCATAATGTGACGCTGGATATATGTCCGAAGTTTCAACTGGAATTATACCTAGAAATGGATTATATTGGCAGAATTGAATAGATTTAATTTTGGAAAATTTTGTTTTTAAATTCTGATATGTGGGTGAGACATACATTGGCTTCATACTGTCATCTGGAATTATCAGTATGGATTTTTTTTTGGTTTTAAATTTACGTATTATTTTATGATATGATATAATTTCTGGTCTATATTGATCTTCGTAAGAAAATAAAAATATTGATTTCTTCTTAAATATTGGTGTAGAAGGAATAAAATATTCATAGTTATTACACATTACAGAAATTATTTCAAATAGTTTTGGATGAGATCTGGCTTTTTTTATCACATACTCCCATAATCTGCCTTCGTGTATTGCTTCTTTTACTCTGTCTGTTTCTGTTTTTATTGAGAATAAATTATGCAATGCTATTTTTCTAGTTTTCTCATATTGATCTAATTCTACTAATTCTTTTGGTGTAAATTTGGTACACACGTCACAATTACATGCAAAATATTTCATATCTGCTAAATCTCGTGTTCTATCATCTGTTATATATCTGCCATGTTGTGCATACAATACATATGATGCAGAATCAAATGTATCGCAGCCTAGAGATACTGCAAGTGAAATTGTTAGAGGGTGCCCTGCACCAAAAAGATGTAGTGGTATAGAATGCGGCATTTTTTTTTTGGCGGTAATAATGATGTCTGCGAGCAATCTATATTTATATGACTCCATTAATTCTACAGGGCTTCCTAACGCTAACATCTTGAATCCATATTTTAATAGAGACTTAACAGAATATTGTATCAGATCTAAATGTTCGCTCCCTTGTATCGGCCCCATCCATATTTGATTGCTTGTGTTTTTTAATACATTGCGAGATACTTTGAGAGTATGTTTCACAAGTGATTTAGCTTGATTGTTATCTAGTCCATATCCTGTTGGTTTATCCAAAGGTATAGTAATATCAGCTTTTAATCCAGTTTCGAAATTAGCAATGTTTTCATGAGATTCTTTTATATCTCCATATTCCAATACTTGGTATCCACCAGAATCTGTCATTATAGCGCCATCAAATTTGATAATCTCATGTATGCCTTTTTTTACAGCATACTCACCATAATGTTTCTTGGTGATATATGCATTAGTTATAACCATATCAAATCCCATATCTTTAATTTTCCTTGTTGGTATGATTTGATTTACAGGGTGAATCACTGGTACATATGTTGGAGTTTCTATTTTTCCATGATTTGTATATATGTATGCAATTCTGCCTCGTAGATCACTTTTAATTATTTCAAACATTCAAATCAATCAACAAAAAATTTTCCTAGATCTTTATTTTTTATAATTAGGGGCAACCAATCTATATTGTTTATTTTCATTTTTCCTTTTGAACATTTGACAATTTTTTTAATAATTTGATCTATTTTACCAGAGTTTATTATTTGACAAATTTTTTTAGGACCAAATTTCGTTATAGAATCATATGTGATTACACCAAGAATTTCAGCTCCTAGATTATCAAATATTTTTTTAGAAATATATTTTCTACGTTGATAAATAGAAATTAATTCATATGGGTTTCTACGTATTATTATCATTTTGTCTATCTTATTGGGGTCTAATACATATGGCGCTAAATGACCAACTATTATTGATTTATCAAAAGATTTCTTTTGTAACAATTTTGCTAATAGTGAAACATCGACATCTAATGTATGTTCTAAATTATTTTCTTCATAAATTTTTGATTGCAAAATTATCTTATTAATGTCTATGATTTTATAATTCCATCTGTGTGATAAATTTTTAGCAATTGTATGTTTTCCAACACCTGGTGTTCCTGTAATAACCAATGTTGTATTTTGTGTCAATTTTAACGATATTAAATAAATTGTTAATACTAATATGTTTAACATATGATAATTTTATCATGCATGTAGGTCTTTTTGGCAAAACTAATGTTGGAAAATCGACATTTTTTGAAGCTGCAACACAAGCACAAGTTAAAATAGGTAATTTTCCATTTACTACAATTGTTCCAAATACTGGTATTGCTTATGTTACTTCTGATTGTCCTTGTAAACATTTTAAAATATTTCATCAACATCAATTTTGTCGTAATGGAATGAGATTAATACCAATAAAACTTATCGATGTTGCAGGATTAGTACCTGGAGCTAGTGTTGGCAAAGGATTAGGCAATAAGTTTTTAGATGATTCTAGAAAAGCACAAATTTTAATCCACGTTGTTGATATATCTGGTTCCACAGATTCTCATGGACATCAGCAACAAGTTGGATCAAACGATCCTTTGAATGATATTAAATTTATTGAAAATGAATTTGAAATATGGTTCAAACAAATATTAAAACGTGAATGGAAAAACTTGTTAAATTCTAAAGATAAAACTATGCATTTGTTTAACTCAATATCAAATCGTTTTAGCGGTTTATCTATTTCTAGATCTGATATTCATTTTGTATTAAATAAATTAAAGTTGTTAACTAGAGATCCTCGTAAATGGCTTGATGATGATATTGATTTATTTTTAAATGAATTACGTAAAAAAAGTAAACCTATAATGATAGCTGCTAATAAAGTAGATTTATGTAAAGATCTACAGATCGTTGATAATATTGTACATGATCATAATGTATTTCTCTGTAGTGCCGCGACAGAATTAATTCTAATGAAAGCTAAAGCGAAAGGATTTATAAATTATAATTCTGGAGACAGTGATTTTGTAATATTGAGAAACGACATATCGCAACAACAACTCGATGCGTTAAATAATATTAAGATTCTTCTGAAAAGGATTAATTCTACTGGTATACAAATTATTCTTAATACAGCTGTTTTTGGTATATTGAATTACATTGTAGTTTACCCTGTGGAAGATGAAAATACACTTTCAGACAAATCTGATATTATTTTACCAGATGCTAAATTATTACCACCTCAATCAACTATAAAAGATCTTGCAAATGAAATACATGATGACATGGCTACAGGTTTTCTTTATGCTATAGATATTAAAACCAAAAAACGTATAGGTGAAGATCATAAGCTAAAACACGGTGACGTTATAAAAATTATTTCTAGTTTACATAGGAAATAAAATGATTTGTTTAGGTATAGAAAGTACTGCTCATACTTTTTCATGTGCTATTCTAAAAAAACATGATGGCAAAACTACTATCATCTCAGATGTCAAAAAAACTTATCAGCCTCCATCTGGTGAAGGAATTCATCCTCGTGAAGCATCACGGCATCATATTCAACATGGGCCTAGCATTCTTTCACAATGCATGAAATTAGCTAAAATAAATATTGAAGATTTAAATGTCATATCGTATGCTGCCGGTCCTGGACTCGGACCATGTCTTAGAGTTGGTGCAGTTATGGCACGATCTTTGTCATCGTACTATAATATTCCAATTTACCCTGTTAACCACGCAATAGGCCACATAGATTTAGGTAAATTTCTTACAGGGGCAAAAAATCCATTAGTGTTATTAATATCTGGAGGACACACAATGATATTATCATTTGTTATGAATCAATGGCGTGTATTTGGAGAAACTTTAGATATTACATTAGGACAATTGATTGATCAATTTGGAAGATATTTAGGATTTTCTTCTCCATGTGGAAAAAATATAGAAAAGTTATCACGCAACGGCACAAATTATATTTCATTACCATATGCAGTTAAAGGCCATGATGTTTCATTTTCAGGATTACTTTCTGCAGCCAAGCATCATTCATCTAAACCAGAAGATATATGTTATTCGTTACAAGAAACTGCTTTTTCAATGATTGGTGAAGTAGTTGAACGTGCATTAGCATTTACTGAAAAAAAAGAATTGTTAGTAGTAGGAGGAGTTGCTGCAAATACAAGATTATCTCAAATACTGAATGATGTGTGTGTTAGACAAGAATGCTCATTATTCATTTCACCAATTAAATTTGCTGGCGATTGTGGTTCTCAAATAGCCTTAACAGGACTTCTAGAAGCTACAACACCACATCATACTCCATCTAAAATGGAAAATACATTCATAAGACAATCGTGGAGAATAGATTCTGTTCGAATAGACTATTGATTTTTATAATTTTGAAGTACATCCTGTAAATGATTCAACCATTTCTTGTTATTAAAAACACCAAATTTGTACGTTTTAATTTCGTTTTTTATCTTAATTTGAATACATATTTTTTTCATTAATATGCCTTCTTTCCATACTTTGATTACGTTCTCTAAAGGAGTGTCTATTATAGTATTGCCAAATTTTTTTGATAAATCTAGTATACGTCCATGTGTCTTATCGAAAACAATTCTCTTTTGAGTTAATGTTAAAATTCCAGCTCCAATACAATCTTCATGACAATCTTCTTGTACGATCTTTCTATTATCATTATTCATGCTTACATTTTAATTATTTTTATTAGTTATAATTTTAATGAAATTGATAAAAAAAGGTGCTGAAGGGAATATTTATTTATCGTATTGGAGCAAGAACAGAGCTTTATTGAAAATACGATTAGCAAAACCATATAGAAATAATATATTAGATTTTAGCATACGAAAGCATAGAACAATACTGGAATCAGAAATGATATCTTGTGTGAAATCATTGGGAATTTATTCTCCATTAATATATTTTGTTGACATCAAGAAATGCATGATTATTATGCAATATATTGATGGTGAATTAGTAAAAAATCTATCTGACAACAAAATTGTTGATATATGTAAAAGTATTGGTAAAATTTCTGGTGATTTACATAAAAACGGTATTATGCATGGCGATTTAACAACTTCTAATTTTATTTTATGTAAAAATAAAATTTTTATTATAGATTTTGGATTATCTTCAAGAACTACTAAATCAATTGATCATGCTGTAGATCTAAGATTATTTAAAGAAATATTGAATAGTGCCCATACTCCTATAATGGAAAACGCGTGGGACAATTTTCTTACTGGTTATAAGCAAAATGTTGGTCTAAAGTATTATAACATAATAATGAATTTAGTTTCAAATATAGAGGCCCGTGGAAGATATAATAATAATTTAAATATGCAAAAATAAAGACCTTATTTTTTTTAAATATTAATTTATAAATCTGTTTGTTAATTTTTGATTATTATGTAACACTACAATTCTTGATATTTCACTTTCATCCATAAACAAAAGAGTATCATCATTTTTTAATATTTGTGAAGCAAAATATCTTATTTCATCCATATCTAGCATGTTATCTCTATCTAGTCTGTTAATGGATCTACCTATGTGCATATATGATTTAATTTCAATAAAGTTTGGCTGAGATATATTTATTAATTTATTAAATCCTCTCACATTTTTTTTACTGTCATTATAACCTTTTATTAAAGTAATCCGAAGGACAGTCCTTGTATTTAATTTTGAAAGTATTAATAGAGATCTATTCCATCTTTCCCATGCATCATTATATCTAGGTCTATTTATCTTAATAAAAGATTCTTGATCATATGCATTTGTAGAAAGATATAATTGAGTTGGTAGCGCATTTTCGCGGTTTAGTTTAGTTAACATTTCTGGCTCTTGACCATTTGTCACCAAGAATATTGATTTTGTTGCTGGAAGGTTTTTTAGATATTTGATCAAATCCGGAAGCTTTGGATACATCGTAGGTTCTCCAGATAATGATATTGCATAATGAGTTGGAAGTAATGATTCATCAATTTTTTTATGGTTTTGTTTCGGATCTCCTTTATGACCTATGATAAGTCGTTTACGTTCTTCCATCAATTTTAGCACGATTTCATTAGGTTCAGATACATTATCTGGTTTCATCTTAATTGAATTATAAAATTCCATAGGACGCCAACAATATACACATCTATTTTCACAATACATACCTGCAGGAGAAAATTCCATACACCTATGAGTGGAAATTCCATAAAATTTATGTTTATAACAATCACCTTCGTCCCTAAATGATCTTTTAGTCCAATGACATACATCTACTGTAGAGTGACCATACGTTCCATACTTTGCATTTCTTAACAATTTTGTAACGGACGGTTTGATTTGAATTAACTCATTATCATCGTCAAATACTTCTCCAGAACAACTCATATCAAATTTTGATGATCTTAATATATATAAGCATTGATAAAGTACTTCATATGTTTTGCTAAAAACAGTTAGTATTACTGGAATAGATAAGGAATGTACTCCATTTAAAAAAGAAAATATAACCATTGATCAGGCTGTGCCCATGATTAATACCTCTAACTTAACTTGGATAGAATGTGTAGTGGATGATATTATAAATGAAACTCCTACTATATTAAACAAAATAAATGTCAAATTCGATCCAACTATATTGCTATCTGGTTATCTCACAAGCTATGAAGATATTGTAGATACTTTAGGGATCATGTTACCATTTATAGTAACTGGAAGTAGTATAACACAAACTTCTCCATTATTAATATTCATACAAAAAAACCTCATCATTACTATACATGACGATTACGGCGGAAAAATTCAAAAATTACATACATATTCTAGTAATTTACTACGTAAGCTTCCTAGAGATCCAAATAAATGGGATGATAGACAAACATTACTTCTATTCAGACTAATGGATGAAGTCAGCGAAGCTAATTTTTCTGTACTTCGTTTTATAGTCGAAAAAACTGAACAACTAGAGTTAGATTTGACAAATCCCAGGCAAATTAAACGTGACTTACCATTGGAATTGTCAAATATGAAACATTCTATACTTACTTTTGTAAATGCTGTATGGGCAATTCATGATATAATACGAAATTTAAAATATGGAGATTCTGACATGCTTACAGATAATGATGATATTTTAGAAAAATTTGAAGTTATTTTAAGTAGATTAGATCGGCAAATTCAAACTGCTGAAAATGTAATGGATGTAATATCTACCGGTATGGTTGTAATACAAACAGAGACATCAAACAAATTAACTACATTAATAGTATGGTTGACTGTAGTGGCTACGGCAGTGTTAGTGCCAAATACTTTAGCTACTATTTTTGGTATACCTGATTTTGATATAAAATACATATGGATAATACCAATTCTAATAATATCGACAATTATTTCTACTATTATCACATATAGATATACAAAAGAATGGAGAGTAAATCCATTCAAAATAAATAAGCTCAAAAAATTGAGGAAAAAACTCTACTAGTAAATAAGTTATTTCCACGGTATTAAGTAATTTGCAAATATCCATACCAATGTACTAGTAGTCGCCATTGCTGTCATCCATTTCACTCCATTTTTCATAGACATTAAAAAATAGAAGTTAATTATAAATCTAATAATCAAAAGCTAGATTAATACTATGAAAAATGTAATCAATGTTATGGCCTTTGTAGTATAGTGGTAGTATAAAGGACTGTGGATCCTTAGGCAGGGGTCCGATTCCCCTCAAAGGCCTAAAAAATACCAAACTTACTTGACTCCATTTCTTCTTTAATTGCTAATTTAATCTTCAATTTTTTTTGGTTTAGTTTATACGTCAACCACGACAAGAACTTTTTTTCCATAGTTTTTCCTTTTAATTTATTATAATCTTGGCCCATCTGTTCTGCAAATTTCTTAATAATATCTAAATTTATTGATACAACATAAAAATACCATCCAAATGTAAATTCATAATCTGTAATAACGAAATCATTTTTTCCATGTACTGATTTTTCTAATAAACTAAGTTCTGTTCTGATTTCTTTACTAGTTTTATCATAATCTGTAGCTGATATATTTATATTCAATCTTTGCATGTATTATAACAATACAAGAAACATAAAAGATTACTTATCATACTTATTTAATATCATCAATATTTACCATATTGAATGAATAGTCTATTTTCAATTTAACGTAAGTTGATATTGTGTACAAATTGTAGTTATCTTCTCATTAATGATATGTTATTTAATACCCAATTATTGCATTTTAAATTTAAAATTTTAATTTCGTGTATAAATTCCTTGAAATCCATACTGTTAGATTCTTTGTTTATCAAAATTTAATTCCATGGAAGCTATGATTATAGTTAGTATGAATTATAATATTTTTATTATTACATTGTTTTGAACTATTATAATCATTGTATAAACCATGAATTCAATTTGGCTTTTCATAACTATTGATATATTTTCATATGTGTTATTTATGCTATATTATTCTCTTATCCTTTCTAATATTGATACTGCTTGCCATAATGTAACGCGTACATGTGATGGTAAATTTGGATCTTGCGTGATTTCATCTAGAACGCTTATGGCATTAGCTGCTCTTACTGATATAGCATGCTCTCCATCATTAGCTAACTCGTTTGTTAGATCTGTTATGTTCTTACGAATTGTTTTTGGTGTCGCAAAATTCACAGAAACCTGTTTTAACGTATCTATTGCACTATCTAATGATTTTTGATTTTGTTCTTTTTTATTCATGATTGATAATATGTGTTATTATAATTCTATAAAAATATCTTCTGCTTCTAATGATATTCTATAAGATCTTAGATTATCTATTTTTGAAGAGAACTTTTTTAACTCGCCATTTTTATAATTGAATTTTGCTCCGTGCCAATCACACGTTATGTTGCCGTCTTCCAATTTTCCATCAGCTAGACTAGCTCCAGCATGTGTACACATATCATCTACTGCATAAAAATTCCCATTATCATTAATTATTAATATTTCATTTCCATCTACTTTTGTTTTATATTTATGTCCTGGAGGTATTTCTTTTATGTTACAAATTAATATTTTGCCCATAATATCATATATAATTAATATTTAATAATTTTTCTAATGTTTTGGATATTCCAAACTGATTGTTTTCAGTGTGGTAGAATTATTTATGGCAATATATTGCATGTTCATCAGAGTCTTTTCTACAATAACCAAATCTTACAAATTGTATCATATCGTTTTTATTTAATTTTAAATAATGTGTTTCAGTATACGATGAAATTTCTACAAGACTATCTTCATTAAATTTATCATTTATAAAAATCTCTTTTGGAATAGTTATTTTTAATTTATGTATGGCATTTTCAGACACCCATTGTATTTTTTTAATTGAATTATCTAGAACATCATCTATAAATTCGCTATATATGCAATCTGATTCGATCTTAATAATATTAATATTGCCAATTCCGATTAATCTTATTTTAGAATTTATTTTCAATTTAATTGCATCCTCATATTCAAGATAAAAATTTTCGTGAATTGTTACAAGCCTTTTTTTATTTGTAGATGGATAATTATGTAAATGTATTTTTTTGAAAGGTATTTTAATTATATTTATTTTTTTGGGTTTTTTCACCATGTGTAATCTAATGCTATTGGGGTCTATGATCTTTCTATTTATTGATTCCAAAACATCAAAAGGTGCTAATGTATTTGATTTAGTAAAACCTAAAGATAAAATAAATTTTCTAATAGATATTGGTACAATACCTCGTCTTTTCATAGATCTTAAAGTAGATAATCTTGGATCGTCATACCCAGAAATTTTTTTTGACTCTATGAGAGATTTAATTTTTCGTTTTGAGACTGGTATCCCTTTTAATTCTAATCTTGAAAATTCTAATATTTCTGGTTTTCTCATTTTTAAAGAATTTAGTATTTTATAATATAACTCGTTTCTAAGTTCATATTCTTTAGATCTAAACGCATGTGTGATTCCATCTAAACTATCTTCTATTGCTACCGCAAAATCATAACTGGGCCAGACTCTATATTTTGTTTTCAATATGGGATGGTATCCATCTGATATTCTAAATAATACAGGATCTCTCATTACTGTATTATTAGATTCCATATCTCCACGAAATCTTATTATGGCTTCTCCAGTTTTATATTTATTAAACATGAAATTCCATTTCTTGTAATTTTGTTCCTCGGTATTTGTACGACAACCACACGATTTTTTTTTATATCGGTTTGTTTGTATTATTTCTCTTTGACATGTACACACATATGCTGCATCTGATCTGATTAATTGTTTACATCTTTCATACATTAATTCTATATCATCCGAAGAATTTTTTACGTTATTAAATTCTATATTTAACCATTTTAGATCTTCTTCTATGGCATTATAATATTCTAATTTCTCATTTATTGGATTTGTATCGTCTATTCTAAGTATTATTTCTCCATTATACATACTAGTATATTCATCATTTATTATTGCAGCCTTAGCATGACCTATATGTAAGTATCCGTTCGGTTCTGGAGAAAAACGTGTTTTTAATTTTCCATGTATTAAATTTTTTAATGGCGGTAATTTTGTATTTGATTTAATAACATTGGTAACGATTCTATATTTCTGGATTTCTGCATTTTGCTCATTTCTGGTAATATTATTTATTTCTCTAACAATTTTATCTACTTCAGTACGTAATTCATTGATTTTATTTTTGAATTCTAAGTTTGTAGCTAGAGTTCTTGTTAAAACAATTTTAGAGCTTGCTTTCCCGTTGTATTTTATTGCATTTTGTAAAGCTATTTTTTTGATATTCTCTCTTAATTCATCGTCTATCATTTATAGTGCTCGCTTTACTGTAAAATCTAATAAATCTATTAACTCAGTTTTTGCTGAATTATCTTTATATTTATTAATAATATTTTTTGCCCTGAGAGAATAGTTTAGAGCTTGTTTTCTTACAACATTTTCGATTTCCATACCATGTATTATATTTACAACATTTTCTAGCTCGTTTTTACTTGCATTTGTATTACCAAAGATTTCTATGATCTTTTTTCTCTGCATACCTCTTGATTTATGAATTGCAATTATTATTGGTAGTGATTTTTTACCTTCACGTAAATCGTTTCCAACTGGTTTTTTAGTAATTTTAGGATCTCCAGATATGCCTATGAGATCATCAATTATTTGAAAAGCAATTCCTAAATTAATTCCAAATTTAGCAAAATTTATTATATCTGATTTTTTTTTTTGAGCACACATAGCACCAATTGAACATGAAATTTCAAATAAAGATGCAGTTTTTTTTTCGATCATTTGAATGTATGATATTTCGCTTGGAATTATTTTACTATTAGCCATTTGTATATCTTCATATTGACCTTCACAAAGCTGAATACAAGCTCGTGCTAAAGTTGAAATAATTTTTTTGGATATATGATCTGGTAGATTATCTGATATCAATTGGTATGCCTTGGAAAATAATATATCACCTGCCAAAATAGCTATTTGTGGGCTAAATTTTTTATGCACAGTATCTACACCATGACGTGTTTCATCGTTATCTATTATATCATCATGAACTAATGTAAAATTATGTATCATTTCAATAGCATTGGCTGCATGGATTGCATATGTTTCGTTGCCATCAAGTATCTCACAACATTTTAAAACTAAATATGGCCTAATTCGTTTGCCGCCATTTTTTATTAAATGGGACGCAGCTTTATACAAATTACGTGGTCTTCCATTTAAATTTGAAAGCAAATTAAGCTTCAATGCTGTTTTTCTAGTTAGCGCATCTATATTTATCATGTTATCAATCTCCAACTTTCTCTATTTGGAAAATAATACTCTATAGAACGTTCTAGCGTTTTTTTGAATTTAGATGTTATCCAATTCCTATTTATTATGTCTATTCTTTCATTTTCGTTAGAAAATAACAGTAAGTATAATGCAGTTATCATCCATGGGCAATAATTTCTTATATTTTTTCTTAGTTCCTGGTTTAATTCATCTGATCCTGACCACTTTATTTTGCTAATCTCATTTTTATTATAATTTGTACATTTGTTTATATTCCCTATCAAAACTCCACATATTTCATTTTCAGAACCTACATCATCATATAAAACATGATATTCAAATTTAAGTAAATATTCTAATTTACAAGAAATGTTAATTTCTTCTGTTACACGTCTTTCTGCAGCTGTTATATAACTTTCTGAATGTCTTGGATGGCTCGCTACTGTTCCATCCCAACAATTTGGCCATAACATTTTCAAATAGCTCCTTTTTGTTAACAGTAATTTTCCATCATCATTAAAAAGACAAATAGTAAATGCTCTGTGCAATTTACCAATTGGTAAATGACATTTATTCTTCTCTTCAGTTCCTAATATTTCGTCGTCTTTATTTACTAATATTATATGCTCTGACATTATATTTCATTCAAATGTAGTCCCTTCGAATCTAACGTCATTAATAGCATCTATTATTCTACTTGGTTTATTGCCATTTGTAAAGAATACTTTCAATTTAAGTTCTTTAATTAGTTTGGCTTCTTCATATTTACGTTTTATTCCTCCTGTAGCATCATTAATTATTTTTACATCTGGTTTGGCATCATCTAAGTTGTAGATCAATTTTTTTTTATTAAAATCAGAGTAGATGCCATTCTCATTTAACACGAATATACATAATCTTGGTTTGAGTAACTTTGCTAATATGGTCATAATTTTATCACCTGACAATATGTATGATTTTTTGTCTATATACCATAAAACATCTCCGTATGTTATTGGTATTAATCCAGCCTCTGTAATTTCTTTCATTTCGATTATCTTTTTTTGTATTGGTTTTCCATCAATATCTATAAAATTACTTGCTGGAAAAACGTATGGGAATAGATCGTTTTTATAAAATACATCTAAGACAATTTTATTTAATTCTATCATAGAGTTTTTGACAACAGAGATTCCTCGCTTGTCATAATTTTTTGCTTCTGTATGCATATTATATTTCACTGACCAATAATGGCCAAAAGAACCACCTCCATGAATTATAATATATTGTTCATCTACAGTTTTCAGTTTTTCCACAATTGTATTTATTATTTTGGGTTTTGCTGTTAATGGTTTTTGTTTATTTGTTATTATAGATCCGCCAAGTTTTATAATTATCATAATCTATTAAAATATTTAAAAAATATTAATTATCGTTTTTATATCATTTATATTTGTTATTTGATGCTGGTAGTTAATCCATTAAATTCATTACATATGCGAAAACAGCTATATTTTGTACCAACCGTGTTAATTATTTTCTGTGTATTATTCTTATCCGTTAATACTATGATGCAGCCACCACCTCCAGCTCCAGTTATCTTCGATCCATAAGAAATATTTTTCATTTTCTTGATCATATCATTTATAATATTATTAGACGCACCTATTTCTTCCAAATATCTTTGATTGGTATTCATTTGAATTCCCATAGAAATTATATCATTGTTCATTAAATCTAGTTTCAACCTTTCAATTAAACGTGATTCCATGTCGCATAATTTCTTGAAGTATGCTTCATGATTTTTTTTAAATTGTAAAACGTGTTTAACTACAATATCTGTTGAATGCTTGATCATTGAATTTATTACAATAAGACAAATATTTTTATTAATGTCTATTTTTCTATATCCGGATTTCTTATCATATTCTATTATACCTCCATATGTGCAAATTGTACAATCTGCTCCAGATGTATTTTTAAATATTGTTTTTTCTCCATTCACAGCTAAATCAATTATATCTTTTTTAGTTATTTTTTTAAATAAATTGGATACAGATGCAGCAATTGCTACACAACATGCAGATGATGATCCCAGACCGACTCCAATAGGTATATCTGAATCAATAGTAACTTTTATTCCACCATGATAACTATGTTTTTTGAATATCAAGTTAATTATATGTATAAATGGTTTTAAAGTAGGATTTATATCTTCAATTAAATTATCTGTAGTAATATTACAAGCATTTGATTTGATAGATATTTTTTTATGTTGTAATTCTGAAATAACAGTCACTCTTTTATTTATAGAAAATAAAATTGATTTTGTGCCATGTACCACAAAATGTTCTCCAGCAAATATTATTTTACCTGGTACCGATGCTATTGATTTCAATTGATTACTAT
This sequence comes from Nitrosopumilaceae archaeon, assembly GCA_011523285.1. Taxonomy (GTDB): domain Archaea; phylum Thermoproteota; class Nitrososphaeria; order Nitrososphaerales; family Nitrosopumilaceae; genus WTHC01. The sequence continues at coordinate 87,184 of WTHC01000025.1, forward strand.
ATTAGATATTTATAATTAATCTTTTATTATGTTAATAATTAATATGATATGTTACAGTCGTATTGTTCTCTATTCGTGAACTAATAGTTTGGTATCGCAAGTATTTGGAGATGGAAGTGCGCGATTAACTAATTTATCACATGTGTAGTTTGTTAATAATAGTATTGATGATGTAATTAATAATATTACTTATTTTATTGATGAATTAATAAACATGATATTTGACTTGTTTTATACATGATGGACATTTATACTTGATTTGCATCATCTCCAACAGTTTTTGTTTCAAAATCATCAATTTCATATCTTATTTTTTCATTATGAGATAATTTTCCAGCATTGATTAATACTTCTTGTGCTAAAAGCCAATATATTGTTGCAAGTGATTTTCTTCCTTTATTATTAGCTGGTATTATTAAATCCAAATTTGATGTAACATTATCAGTATTGGCAACCCCTATTATTGGAATTCCAGCATTTGTGGCTTCTTTAACAGCTTGAGAATCAATTTGTGGATCTGAGATCAATACAAGTTTTGGTTCTATATAATATGGTAGTGACGGATTTGTCAATGTTCCTGGCATGAATCTTCCAAGTATTTTTTTAGCTCCTGTGAGTTCACAAAACTTTTCAATTGGGGTCACTGCATATTCTTTACCAGAACAAACAATGATTTCTTCTGCATTTATTCTATTGATAAATTTGGCACCTATTTGTATCCTCTCTAATATTAAATTTATATTCAACATATACAACCCTTCTGGATTTGCTTTTGTTATGAATTGCTTCATAAATTTAGTTTTGACTTGTGTTCCTATCCTTATTCCTGTAGCTAGGAGTTTTTTTTTTAAGATTAGTGTTTCATTATTGCTCAATTAACGATTTTAAAGTTGCGTCATTCCATGTATTAAATCATACTCTGACAGTCTAATCAATTCATTTATTTTAGATATTCTTTCTCCTCCTACCACTCCTATTTTTAACATTTTAGATCCTGTACTTATACCTATATGCACTATCTGTGAATCGATAGTTTCCCCAGATCTATGTGATGTTATTATTTTAATATCGTTTTCATTTGCATGTTGAGCAAATTGTAATGCATCGTATAAACTACCAGCTTGATTAACCTTGAGAATAGCTGCATTGCAAGATTTAGATTTAATTGCATGTGATAAAATTCTTTTGTTTGTTGTTGTTAAATCGTCTCCTGTGATAAAAACATTTGGAAACTTATTTGTTAGTTCATGCATAGCTTCAAAAGAATCTTGATGAGTAGCATCCTCAACATATATCAATTTGTATCTCTCTATTAAATCTGAAACAAATTCTATTTGTTTCTCTTCATCGAGTTGTAACTTATTGTGTTTATAGATATATTGTTCACATTTTGGGTCCCATTGAGTAGAAGACGCAAGATCAATTCCCAATGATACATCTTTGCCTAATACATAACCTAAATTTTCACAAGCTTTACATGATGCTTCTAAAGCCTCTTCGTTATTTATTTCTGGAGCCCATCCACCTTCATCACTTCTTCCACCTGTAAAATTCAGATTTTTTTCATATAATACATTACATAATTCTTTATGTACGTTAAAATTAATTTCCACGGCATCTCGTATTGATTTTGATCCATGAGGACAAATCAAAATCTCTTGTATGTCTGGAGTTCCAATTCCTGCATGAAGACCTCCACCTAAAATATTTCCTAGTGGTATTGGAAATTCTAATTTTGGTTTGTTCGTTAATATCTTAAATAATGGAACATGAAGAAATTTTGAAGCTGATTCCATAGCAGCTATAGTTATTGCAAATGCAAACGCTCCTCCAATATTAGAATAATTATCTGTATTGTCTATTTCTCTAATTGTATCGTGTATGCATTTTAGATCTATAGGATCTATGCCTAAAAACTTTTTATAATTGTCATTAATTGCCATCAAACATTGTTCTGGTTTTCCATTTGGAAAATTGATCACTTCGTTCCTCCCTACGCTTGCGCCTGATGGTACTGATGTCCTTCCTACATATTTATTATCTGTTATCACATCTACTTCTATAGTTTTGTTTCCTCTACTGTCATAAATAAGACGACCTTTTATTGAAGTAATTTTTTGCAAGCTTATGTTAGCTCTGATTGCACTTCTTGATGTCTTCTTTGAATTGCTTCATGAAAAGGTATTATTTGTTGTATGGTTTCAACAGATGTTAACAACATCCTTCTACAGCAATATCTTTTTATATTCAACTCATCTAAAACATCTCCAGGTTTCTCGCCTAATTTCACTCTTTCTCTATAGTCATTAAACTTATCTGCAATTAATTTACCACATGTAAAACATCGTACTGGAATTAACATGCTACTCATTATTATGCTTGACCAAGGATTATAAAAACCATTCAGCAAGATTCATTGCGGGTATTGCCGAGTGGCCAAAGGCGCTAGCTTGAGGGGCTAGTCTCTAGGAGTTCATGGGTTCAAATCCCGTTACCCGCATTTTCATATTATATTAACATGTTTTTATAGATCTGATTGAGTCAATTAATTCAGTTCTTCTTATCTCTTCTGTGATTGCAGATCGTGTATCTTCTATCAATATCCTATTTACATCAATTTTTCTTCTCATTTCTTTGATTATTTTATCATAGATTGTAAGTGGATACAAAGTAGAATACAATTTCTCCATGATGTCAAAAATTTTCATGGCTTCGATAGAATTTCCACATCTAATTTTATCATAAGTTAGACGTTTAAGTTCACCAATACAATCCAACAATCCTAACACATAAGAATCATGATATACATCTAATTGTTTTTGAGATTTTATCTCTTTGCCTTCTATTATTGATAATAAAGTATCTGCTTCTACAAATTCTTGTTCCGCCGTTATCATATATCTGAATAAATTATTTTTTGCCTTTTTTCTGTATTTTATTAATAATTTTTTGGCTGTTTCTATTTTGGTTTTAGCTAATTTCAATTTTTGATTGTGAGCTAACGTTATAGCATTACTACATAATATTACTATCTCGCGCATATTTTTTATAATCTCTTCCCTATTTTTTTGTAGATCTGCTAACGATTTAGTAATTGTCTTAAGTGATGTGGAAACATTTTTCAATATTGGTTATATTGTATTTAATAATAAAGTCCTTTCCAAAGATGTTATTTATCATGATGACATAAGTAAATTGATGGATATAACAGTGAATCAAATGATGAAGATTGAAGAAAATGGACATGCTCTTGGTATGTATAAAAGGCTAATGATGGAAAACGCAGGAGCTGCAATAGCAAGATTTTTGGTACATCATTTTGATGAAATAAAGCTAAAACGTATTCTTGTTTTTGTGGGATTGGGTAATAACGGTGGTGATGCATTGGTTGCTGCGAGACATCTAATCAGTTATGGAGCTAATGTGCATATTGTATTTCTAGGAGATCCTAAAATGATAAAAACGCCTGAAAGCCGTGAAAATTTTAATCTAACAATAAATATGAAATCTATAAAATTATTTTATAATTGTAATGATCTAGATTCTGATTTTAACTACGATATACTGATAGATGGTATACTTGGAACAGGTGTTAATGGTATGATCAAACAACCCTATCTTCACGCGATAGAGTGTATAAATAAATATAACTCGTTTGTTGTATCTGTAGATATTCCAACTGGAATAAATCCAGATACTGGTAATTCTAGCAATGTATATGTAAAAGCTGATGTAACTATCACTTTCCATTTAATGAAAATTGGAATGAAAAAAACAAATAAATGTGGTACTATATATGTTGAAAAAATTGGAATACCACCTGATGCAGAATATGGTGTATTATGAAAATCAATCAACTTGAAGTAGGTTCTATGCAAAATTTTACTTATCTGTTAGTTGACGATAATAACAAATCTTCGATTTTAATAGATCCTTCTTGGAATACTGAATATATCAAAAAACTAATACAACAGTATCATATACAAGTAAAATATATTGTTAACACACATCATCATTTTGATCACGTTTTAGGTAATGACGACATGTCGAAAACCACTCACGCTAAAATAATACAACATAAATCTTCACCATTAAAACATGATATATCAGTTGAAAGTGGTGACAAAATACAATTTGGTGATTGTGAATTAAATGTAATTCATACTCCTGGACATTCACAAGATAGCATATGTTTAATAAATGACAAGTATATTTTTTCTGGAGACACAATTTTTGTTGGTTCATTCGGGCGAACTGACCTTCCTGGTGGTAACGCAGAACAACTTTATGATAGTGTATTTGGAATATTGGCAAATTTAAACGATGATTTGATCATATATCCTGGACACAACTATGGTTCTACAAGTACATCTACTATAAGACAAGAAAAAAAAACAAATATTATTTTCAAATGTAAAAGCAAACATGAATTTCTAAATATGTTCAAATAATAAATTATTGTCAATGAATATAGATATTTTTGGAGATTTTGATGCCGGTAAAAATATAATTACAAATATATCAAAAAAAAATTTTTTTTTCTCACTGATAATTTCATATACAAACACATGTCAAATCCCAGGAATAACAGCTGCTGGTTCTACAATAGATCTTTTGAAGTTTACTTCGCCATCTGACGCTGAATTCATTAATTACGGTGCTTGTAAAAATATATCGTACATTCCAATGACTCCTGACGGTAAACCAACTCCAGCAATAATCACTAAAACTATGCTAGATCTAGCTAATATACCCCATATAACAATCAATGTTGGTAGTGTAATAAAACCTCAAATACCATATATAGAAACTCATATTCCACATGGCAACAATATAAAATCATTTTCTGCATTAGATCGACATTATTTTTATAAAGCTCTTGACTATGGAAAAATTATTGGTAAGACTATCTCTTCATTTACAAACTGCTTGATAATTGGAGAAAGCATTCCAGGGGGAACCACTACAGCTTTAGCTGTTTTAAAAGGCCTAGGTCTACATGCTAGAGTAAGCTCGAGTATGCCAAATAACCCATTACGGCTAAAAAATAAGATTGTAGATATGGCATTATCTAGAATAAACACAACAGATCCATTTTCAATAGTTTCTAATTTAGGTGATCCAATAATGCCATTTATAGCAGGCATGTTACACACAGCATCTTCTGACACTCACATAATATTAGCCGGCGGAACGCAAATGGCAGCCATATTGGCGTTTGCACAACATGTTGGATATGATAAAAAAAAAGTTTCTATGGCAACTACATCATACATAATTAATGATCAATCTGCAAATTTATTAGATACGATTAATCAAATTACTGATATTCCTATATTTGTTGCCAGGCTTAAACTAGAACATTCTAAATATAATGCGATACGTTCTTATTCCAAAGGATTTGTTAAAGATGGAGCTGGAGCTGGCGGTTCTACTGTAGCAGCAATTCTCAAAAACCAATTACATCCAACAAATTTGTTAAAATCATTAGATGAAAATTACAGTAAGTTATTACTTGACCGTTACTGATTTAGCAAGATTTTTTGGATGATCTGGATCCAGATTTTTCTCTATGGCTAAATAATATGACAAAAGCTGTAATGGAATTATCTCTACTAGTGGAAATATTATCTTATCTCTAACATTTGGTATTTTAATCCAATAATCATATAATTTATTGTATGTATTAGATACTCCAATTATTTTAGCTCCACGTGATTTGATTTCATGTATACTTATTACCATGTCATCATATGTATCATCTTGTGGATTGATCACAATTACGTGAGTATTATTATCAATAAGTGTGAATGCTCCATGTTTTAATTCGCCACCAAACATACTTTCTGCATGTATTCTAGATAATTCTTTTAATTTTAGTGCACATTCTGATGCTATTGGATAATGAATTCCCTTAGCTAATACATATATATTTATTATATTTTTGAGTGATTTAGAAATATTCTGTATTTCTAATTCATTTTTAAGGATTGTAGAAATTAGATTAGATACATAATGCAAGTCAATAAATTTTACATGAATCATTTTCCCAACTAAAATATAAATAGATGCTATTTGCGACGTAAAACTCTTCGTAGCAGCCACGCCTATTTCTAATCCACAATTTGTTTTGGCTATGTTGTTGCATTTCATTGCTAATACAGAAGTTGGGATATTCAAAATTGTATATGCATGTATATTTGCATTGACTGCCATGTTTACTGCATTTATAACGTCTGCAGTTTCTCCACTTTGCGAAATTGCTATCAATGCGGAATTTCTATTCATATTTTGAAATATTTCGAATTCCTCTGCGACAATAGCTTCTACTATTTTGTCACAAAATTTACTTAACAAATATTTTGCTATGAGCGCTGCATTATAGCTAGTTCCACTACCAATAATATATAATCTTTTAATATTACTAACTATTTTGGCTAATTCATTTATTGATTTAATATCTACTTGAAGAATAGATTCTGTCTGCTCGAAAATTTCTTTGAGTGTGAAATACTGGTAATGTTTTTTTGATACTGTTAAAATATTACTTTCAATATTAGACAGAGTATATTTAATTAGATGTCCATCAAAACCATAACACTGTATTTTTTTTTCATTTAATATGGAAAAACTACCATCGTTTAAATATATGATATTATCTACCTCCGCAGAAACACCAAAAACATCACTTGCAATAAAACGCTCGTTATCTTTTAATCCAATTATCAAAGGACTGTTATACCGTACTGCTAGTAATTTATTATCTAAAATTGTTATAAACGCATATTGACCACGAAGTTTTATTACAGTATTCATTATTGATAATTTGACATTAGTAGTTTTTTCAAAATTATATTGTAACAAATTAGCTATCACTTCGCTGTCTGTATCGCTATAAAATTTATACCCCATTTTCATGAGCTCGTTTTTTATTTCAATGTAATTTTCAATTATTCCATTATGGACAACTGATATTTTTCCAGAATTACTAGTATGTGGATGTGCATTTATATCTGTAACATTTCCATGAGTAGCCCACCTTGTATGCCCAATTCCAATTTTTCCTGGCAGCTTGTCAAGCTCCATTTTTTTGTTTACTTCTGAAACAGTCCCTATCTTTTTTTTTGTGATTATTGTGTTTCTGTATTGCGTAGATATTCCTACGCTATCGTATCCTCTGTACTCCATTTTTTTTAAACATTTTATTAAAATTGGTGCTGCTGTACGGTCACCATGATAACCTATTATAGAACACATTATTTGTTATTATATTTCACTATCTATAAGTTATTATTTTTTTGATATTTCTTATGTTTTTAGACTGTTTCTAAGTGATGAATTTAAGCGTAGTTGAATATTTTTTTCTTCGTCTATTTTAACTCTGTATGAAGGTACATTGATAACTCTTCCATTTATCATCACATGTTTATGCACAATTGCTTGTCTAGCTTGATAAGGTGTCTTAAATGATAATTTCTTTTGAACTATAGTTTGTAGCCTACGTGACAATAAATCACTTATTTGTAGATTTAAAACATCATCTAACGTAGAATCAGTATTTATTAAACCTATTCTCATTAATGATTTCATGAATACTGGTTCATTCTGCTCTCTAATTTCTTTACGTAATGCAAGAAGTGATCTAGCTTGATGTCTTATTTTTGAAAGAATAGTGTGTTCTTTCCATAATTCTTTTTTTGTTTTAAGCCCGAAAGTGCCCAAAGTTTTTAATTCTTCCATTTTTAGCTCATAATTAAAAGGTCTCTTTGGTTTTTTCCATATACGTCTTGATTTTTTTGGATCTCCCATTTTATTCACGTATGTATATCGTAATTATATCATTTTTAGCCATTTGATTTTGAATCTTGCGTTTTAGCTGGTAATACTTTGCCGCCTTTCTTTACACCTACTGCTCCTTCTTTCCTTCCAGTACAACGAGTTCTTTGGCCTCTTACTTTTAATCCAAATGTATGTCTATATCCTCTCCAACTATTGGTCGCTTTTTCTCTTTCTATATCATTTCTAATAGTTAATTCCATATCAGATCCCATTATATGTATATCATGACCAGTTTCTATGTCTTTACGTCTATTCAAAAACCATGCAGGTAAATATGACATTGGATCTTTGATCATTTTTTCAATATTTGTGATCTGTTCATTTTCTAGATAACCTATATTATTCATATGATCTATTTTAAGTAAATTTAATAGAGTTTTAGCAAAGTGATGCCCTACACCTTTAATTTGAGTTAGGCCTGATATTATTTTTTTCTCTCCAGGAATATCATTACCTAAGATTCTTACTATGTATTTATATTCATTTATACTCAAATTAATTCAATACAGCTAATTCCCTAGTTAAAAACTATTCTAATTGTTATAATGATATAATTGATAGATTTTTTTATGATAACAAATTTTAAACACAGCTTATACAAAATCAATATATGGATAGCGATGATAATATAATTTCACATTTATTCGATCCTGAAATATATGAAATCCTAATTGAATTGAAAAACGGATCTAAAGATGAATTATACTTAGAAAAAAAATTAAAAATATCTAGAAACGACATAAAAAAACGACTGGGCTATCTGCTGAATAATAATATTGTATCTATGTCATCATCTGAAGACAAAATAGTATACAAATTAAATAAAAATAAATTATCAAAGCTAACATCAGGAGAAATTTTTAATGAAATCACAGATAAATTAACAACATTAAATAGTTTTTTAAATTAACCAGTGTCGCGCCTAGATCTGATCAATAATATGCCGCAAATTATTATACCAACTAGCCCAATAACTATCGTATAAAAACATATAATTCCAAAAGTAAATAACAATTCATTTGGCATATATCCTAATGCATAATTGATCTGTGTTACTTTGCCTGACGTGTTTGTTATTTTAATCTTATACATTCCTTTCTTATTTATCGAAAACCTTTCTTCGTTAGAATCTCCATGATTCGTAGATTTGATTATTTCGTTTTCATATGGATCTAAAATTGAAACATTAATTTGGTTATTTTGACCTTGTATTTGAATGACATATACTCCTACTTTATTAATTTCTGGATCTAAATACATTGATGAAATTAGTGAATCGTTATTCATTATTAATTTATTATCTGTTGTGATGCTTTCAATTATTATTTTTGAATTATAAAATAATATCAAAATACTACAAATTACTACAATAC
>WTHC01000031.1 GCA_011523285.1 Nitrosopumilaceae archaeon
GAAGGAGAAATAACTAAAGATAAAATGATAAAAATATTTGAATTAATGGATCTATTACATTTACATAAAGAAAATAAAATCACTAAACAAAATTTTGATTCAATTAGTTCTAAAATTTGGAATATAATATATAAATATTTTTTTACTACCGATTTTACTTCTACTATGGTTTTAGAAAAATTTGAAGATGAATATAACCAATCAATAAAACTTAGTATTATTTCTACATATTTATTTAGGTTTGTAAATAAAGGTAAAATTATACGTTCAAAATCTGGCCGCGAATGGAATTATAAAATAAAAACATTATCAACTATGAATTCATAAAAACTTGTTTACCTTTTTTAGTTATAGAGTAATTGAACGGTCTAGTATTTGTATTACGGACTACATAACCATTTTCATATAATTTTTTCATTACACGAGCTACATGTTCTCTAGTTTTGTTAATTGATTTTTGAATATCACGTGATGTGAGTGATTTATCATTTAATAATTTTAAAATTTGTGTTGATGTATAGTTATTAATCCCACTCAAATCAATTATATCTTGTGGTTTGGTCTGTTTCTCATGTAGTTCATTATCTTTAACTTGTTCTTTGTTTTCATGATTTTGATTTAACTCAAACAAATTAATCTTAACCTCTATTTCTAATAGTTTTTGTTCATAAAATTCAAGTTTAGATAATATCATAGTTTGTGATTTAACTGTATTTTTATAAATTAAATAATTAACTAATATTATTATAATAACAATCATGCTAATTAACATCATAACAATCAATATCAACTGATTGAATTCTAACAATATCACATATGTAATATCACATAACTATAAACTTATCAATTTATTGATTTTATATATGCCTAAATTATACTAAGTTTAATTGATCAATAAATTGATTTATCACAGAGATGATTTTATTATCGTTTACAATGTTTTTATTTGTGTATTTGATTTTAGATAATTGTTTTGATAATTTGGAAATATTATTTATTTTTTCATCATTAATTATACCAAAATAAAACAAAACTATCAATGTGTAGTGCATTTTGTATAATTTTATTTTTATTTGTTTAATTTGTCTATAATAAGCACCAGAAGTTATATTGATATGACTATACATAATTTTTTTTTTATTTAAAATTATTTCAAGTTGCCTGTGTGTTAAGTGTGATTTTTGTATCATTTCATCTATTATATTATTAAATTTATTTATTTCATTGTTGGCCATACAATACAAATATGTATAGTAATCTTAAATAACTTTATAGTATTTTGTTTCTAGATATGTTATGAATAATATAGAAAATAAATTAAAAAAACAATTAAAATCCAAAAAGACAATTGTATTTGTTTTAATCGATTCAGAAAACGTTGATATAAATACATCTATTGATCTTGCTCAAAATTCAGAAAACGCAGGCGCATCTGCTATTTTGGTAGGGGGTTCATCAATCATAGATCAATTAGAAATGATAAAATTAGTACAAGAATTAAAAAATAATATATCATTACCAATAATACTATTTCCAGGAAATATAACAGGTGTAATTCCTGGTGCAGACGCAATATTGTTTTCATCGCTTTTAAACTCTGAAAATCCTTACTTTATTTCAAAAGCTCAAGCACTAGCAGCCCCAGCTATATTAAAATTTAATCTTGAACCTTTATCAACAGCGTATATTATAATTGGTTCTGGCACCACTGCAGAATTTGTGGGATCTGCAAAAGGAATTCCATTTGAAAAACATAAACTCGCTGCGTCTTATGCATTAGCAGCTAAATTTTTTGGTATGAAATTTGTGTATTTGGAAGCAGGTTCAAGAGCTCATAATAGTGTAACTCCTGAAATGGTAAAAACTGTTAGAAAAGCATTTGATGGTTTTTTAATTGTCGGTGGTGGTATCAATAATCACATTACAGCTAAAAACTTATCTGATGCGGGAGCTGATATATTGGTAATAGGCACATTATTAGAACAAAAAAATAATCTTAAAATGCTAAAAAAAATAATTCAATATATTCAATGAATATAAAATCTAAATTATTTACATATGTAAACGAGAAGAATATACCTGATTTCTATCTTGATTATTATACAAACATAACACAACAAGTTTTTACACATTTTGAAATATCAGCTAATGCAAAATCTACATTGATAGATTCATCTGGAATTGTTGAATCAAAAATTGCGTTTGATCTTGCAGATCGAGTTGCCAAAATGCATGATATAGATATATCGAATAAACTACGTTTGTTATTAAAAAGAAATGGTAAAGAATTAACCGCATTACAAATTGCTAAAGATATAGCATTAGGAAATTATGTAAAACCAGAAACAAAACTACAAGAAAGATTGGATTTAGCCATACGTGTAGGCCTTTCAATAGTTACTGAAGGTGTTACTATAGCTCCACTACAAGGCATTCATGATATAACTATAAAAAAAAACAAAAACGGCTCGGAATATTTGTCTGTGTCTATAGCAGGGCCAATAAGATCTGCAGGTGGGACAGAATCTGCAGTAACTATATTGATTGCAGATTATATCAGAAAAGCTGTAGGTTTGTCTAAATATGAAGTAAATTCGTTTGATGATGAAACTGGTAGGTTTGTTGAAGAACTTAGAATTTATGAAAGTGAAGCACAAGGAAATTTTCAATTCCATGTATCTGATAGTGATATTATAAAAGTTATTTCAAATTTACCAGTAGAATTAACAGGAGTGGATACTGATCCATTTGAAGTTGTTAATCATAAAAACATGATGCGTATAAAAACAAATCGTGTAAGGGGTGGCGCATTACGGGTACTTAATGATGGCCTCATAGGTCGCGCAAAGAAACTACAAAAAAGAGTAGAGCTTTATAATCTTGATGGATGGGAATGGCTTAATGATCTAAAGGGCGCAATTCAAACAACTGATAAAGAAGACACATCTACAAAGAGAATGAAAGAAGTTATTGCCGGAAGATCTGTTCTTTCTACACCAAATAACATCGGGGGTTTTCGTTTGAGATATGGAAGAGCTTGTAACACTGGATTCACAGCTGTTGGAGTACACCCAGCAGTCGCAGAAATTTTAGAAAACTCAATAGTTACAGGCACTCAAATTAAAATGGATAAACCTGGAAAAGGCGCCACAATTGCATTTGTAGATTCTATAGACTCCCCAATCGTAAAACTCTTGGATGGGAGTGTTGTCAAAATTCAAAATGTTGATCATGCAATAAAAATAAAAAATCAAATTGAGAAAATCATTTATCTTGGAGATATTTTAATATCGTTTGGAGACTTTCTAGAAAACAATTCTAAATTAATCCCTACTGGATATGTAGAAGAGTATTGGAAAGCCGAACTATGTGATAAACTAGACATATGTATATCTTCAAACAAACACAACATGACAAAATTTTTAAATAAAACCCCTACATTAGATGAAGCTATTTATCTTTCTCTACATTTAGAAATCGCATTACATCCAAAATACCTATACTATTGGGATCAGATTAATGTTATAGAATTACAAAAATTATTAAATCCAATTAAAATACAAAATAATGAGATATTTTATACAACAAAATGTAAAAATATATTGGAAAAACTAGGAGTTCCTCATACAATATCTAAAAAAAACATAATATCTGTAGTTGGATTGAATAAGAGAATATTCGATGTACTACTTTTTAAAAAACAAATCACATTCGATTCAAATTCTATACTAAAAATACTTACTAATTCATCAGGAATTCTAATACGTAGTAAATCTTCGACAACTATTGGTGTCAGAATAGGACGCCCAGAAAAAGCATCTATGCGAAAAATGAAGCCGCCAATCCATGTAATATTTCCAACAGGTAACATAGGTGGTATTTCAAGAGACATATACAAAGCATCACAGAATAAAGATTTTCATATTGTTATACATAATAAAATATGCTCTAAATGTAATAATACTTCTGTTGGAATAAAATGTAGATATTGTGGACATAAAACTAAAATTATTTATTCATGTGTTTTTTGTAAAACTCGTAATAATAATAAAACATGTGATAAATGTAATAGGCACTGTGTATCTTATTCTAACAACATATTGGCGCTTAAAGATGAATTGCTAGTAGCACAAAAAAACACAGGAATCAGAATTAAATCTCCATTTAAAGGCGTTAAGGAATTAATAGGACAAAATAAAATAGCTGAACCTCTAGAAAAAGGAATAATTAGACAAAGTTTAGAGCTGACTGTGTTTAAAGACGGCACTATTAGATTTGATTCTACTAATTCCCCATTAACTCATTTTAAACCAAAATGGATAGGTATAAGTCTAGATGCACTTAGAAAACTTGGATACACTAAAGATATAGAAAATAATCCATTAACAAATTTAAATCAGATGGTAGAATTACGTATGCAAGATATTATAATTCCATATGAATGTGGTACGTCTTTAATTAAAATATCCAAGTATATTGATTTAGAACTACAAAAAATATATAACAAAAAATCATTTTATAATGCAAATAATATAAATGACCTTGTAGGACATTTAATAATTGGGTTAGCTCCACACACATCTGTTGGAATTGTTGGACGAATAATAGGATTTACTAAAACACATGTTTGTTTTGCAACTCCTAATTGGCATTCAGCTAAACGCAGAGATGCTGATGGCGACGCAGACTCAATTATATTACTAATGGACGTATTTCTAAATTTCTCTAAAAATTTCTTATCTTCCAAAATAGGCGGTTTGATGGACGCTCCATTATTGATACAACCACTTGTGATCCCACACGAATCTCAATCACAAGCACATAATTTAGAAGTAATGAAACAATACCCTACTTCTTTTTTCAAGTCTACTATAACAAAACAAAAAGCAACCGACGTTAAATCTGTAGACATAATAAAATCAAAACTTGACACAGAAAAACAATTTTATGGCTATCATTATACTCATAATACTTCTACACTAACAGTTTCTAAATCGCGTAGTGCTTACACTGCACTAAGTTCTATGTTAGATAAATTTGATTTACAAATAAGGAATGCCAATATCATAAACTCGATCAATACAGACGAAATGATTTCTAATCTTATTACTACACATATAATCCCAGATATAATGGGTAATCTCAGAGCATATACCACACAAAAATTTAGATGTACATCATGTGGAAAAAAATATAGACGTGTGCCACTTTTTTTTTGTTGTAGTTGTGGAAACAACTTAATTCAGACTATAACAAGACCCACAGTAGAAAAATACCTCTCGTTTGCTATTAAACTAACAAAAAAGTATTCTGTAGGCTCATATATTACAAATAGAATATTGGTTTTATCTGAAGAAATTGATTTGGTTTTTGGTAAAAGATCTAAAATACAATCTGTTATTTCTGATTTCACAACATAATGTATTATTATTTAATTCTCACATATTCATATGCTTTAGTTTTGTTATCAAAACAATATTGTATGGTTTGAAAATCTTTTCTAAATGATTTGATTTTGTTTAACATTTCGGCAGGTTCTTTCTTATCTATAATTATATTCTTAACAAATTCAGCTATTTGTTTCATTTCTGATTTTTGCATGCCCAATCTTGTTATCTCTGACACGCCCAATCGTATTCCACCAGGGTTAAAATAATTTCTACCAGCTTTGATATCTCCAGGAATCAATTGTCTGTTCACAATTATGTTTGATTTTTCTAATTCTGCTTCAGCTTTTCCACCATCCAAATATTTTGATACATCTATCACAATTTGATGTGATTTTGTAAATCCGTTTTTTTCACCAAGCACATAAAAACCTAACTCATTTAACGTTTCAGCTAATGTTTTTGCATTACTAATAACGTCTTTAGCATAGGACTGTCCGAACTCTAATGTTTCTATGAATGTTATAGCTTTAGCTGCCATATGATGTATGTGATGGTTACTGGTCATGCCTGGGAATGTAGCTTTTTTTATATTTTCCGCATATTTATTATGTGATAATATTAAGCCGCCTTGCGGACCAAATAAAGTTTTATGTGTACTCATAGTCATAGTATCTGCACCTTCTTTTAATGGATCTTGGAACTGCTTACCAGCTATCAATCCGGCCACATGTGCCGCATCATAATTTATATGGATATCATATTCTTTTAAAATATCTGACATTTCTTTCACAGGGTGCGGAAATAAAAATAACGATCCGCCAAACATAGCTAATTTTGGCATTTTATTATTTTCTGTTTTTTTTATTTTGTTAACAGTTTTATCTACATCTATATTCATATTATCCTTATCGAATGGAAATGGTTCTATGTTTAATCCATGTACTAACCCTGCGGTCCCACTATGTTCTTTTTTACCATGTGAGATATGCCCTCCTGCTGAAATAGGCATACACATCATTATGTCTCCAGGTTGAGTAAACGCTGAATATATTACTAAATTAGCTACTACTCCTGATATAGCTCTAACATCTGCAAATTCTGCATCGTATAATTTTTTTGCTAACTCCATACATTCTAATTCGACAGAATCTATGTATTTGCAACCTGCATACACTCTTTCTCCTGGCCACCCTTCTGCATATCTATTAGCAAAATCTGATATCATTGCCTCCCTTACTGCTGGACTTGTAACATTTTCACTAGCGATTAAAGGTATTGAATTCCTAAATAAATTACTGTGATTCTCTAACAGTGAAAAAATCATATTGTATTTTTGTTTATACAAAAAATCAGGCATTTTATATAAATGACATTTTTGCTTAATATGTTTTTTTAGTTTTTTGGTGGTTATGAAATAAGTATAAAAAAGGGAATTTATTGTATATACCTATGAGTATACAAACCCCAAAGGGCACTTTACCTGTGGTATTATTAAAAGAAGGCGCTAACGAAACTAAAGGACGCGAAGCACAAAAAAACAATATATCGGCTAGCAAGATTATATCTGAAATAGTTCGAACTAGTCTTGGACCAAGAGGTATGGATAAAATGCTCGTTGATTCTTTGGGAGATGTAACAATCACCAATGATGGCGCTACAATTCTTAAAGAAATTGATGTACAACATCCAGCTGCAAAAATGCTTGTTGAGATTTCGAAAACCACAGATAATGAAGTAGGCGATGGTACTACTTCTGCTGTGATATTGGCAGGATCTTTGTTAGAAAACGCTGAATCTTTACTAAATTTAGATGTTCATCCTACCATAGTAGTTGATGGTTATAGAAAAGCAGCTAATAAAACTAAAGATCTTTTACGAGATATTGCAGATAAAATTCCAGCTGACGATAAATCCACTCTATTCAAAATAGCAAAAACTGCAATGCAAACTAAGTTAGTCAGAAAAGAATCAGATGAACTTGCAAAGATAGTAGTAAAATCAGTTTTAGCTGTAGCAGAAAAAAACGGCACTGATTATGATGTAGATATTGATGATATAAAAGTAGAAAAGAAATCCGGCGGATCTATAAAAGACTCTAATTTAATAGAAGGTATTGTAATAGACAAAGAAATAGTACATGGTGGTATGCCTAAAAAAATAGATAACGCTAAAATAGCATTAATAAACGCAGCTCTTGAGATTAATAAGACTGAGACTGATGCTAAAATTAATATTTCTAACCCACAACAAATGAAAGCGTTTCTTGATGAAGAAAATAAAATGTTAAAAAATATGGTTGATAAAATAATACAAAACAATGCTAATGTTGTATTGTGTCAAAAAGGTATAGATGACATGGCACAACATTATTTTGCCAAATCTGGTATAATTGCTGTTAGGCGAATCAAAGAAAGTGATATGACAAAACTTGCACGAGCTACTGGCGCAAGAATAATTACGAATCTAGACGATTTAAATGAAAATGAACTAGGAGAAGCTAACGTAGTAGAAGAACGATCTATTGAAGAAGATAAATGGGTTTTTGTTGAAGGTTGTAAACATCCACGTTCAGTTACACTTCTATTACGAGGCGGCTCACAAAGAGTAGTAGATGAAGTAGAACGTTCTGTACATGATGCAATAATGGTAGTTAGAGATGTTATGGAACATCCTTTAATTGTAGCTGGAGGTGGGGCTCCTGAAACTTATGCTGCGACCAAACTTAGAACATGGGCAAAAACACTTGAAGGAAGAGAGCAACTAGCAGTAGAAAAATTTGCTAATGCATTAGAATCTATACCATTGGCTCTTGCCGAAAACGCCGGAATGGATTCTATAGACACTTTAGCTAATCTACGTTCCAAACAACTTAAAGATGAAAAATGGACTGGAATAGACGCAATGAAAAGCCGTATTGTGAATATGAAGTCTAGTGATATTGTAGAACCACTATCAGTCAAACATCAAATAATTTCTGCAGCTGCAGAAGCGGCATGTATGATACTTAGAATAGATGATGTAATTGCTACTGCAAAATCTGCTGGGCCGCCACCTGGTGCTGAAGGTGGAATGGGAGGAATGCCAGGAATGGGAGGAATGCCAGGAATGGGAGGAATGCCAGGAATGGGAGGAATGCCAGGAATGGATATGTAACCCATTCTTTTATTTAATACAACTAATTATATAGTAAAACTATTTACACATCAAAGTATAGATAAAATTCGTGCGGGTGTGGTCTTATTGAAATTTCTCTCTGATCTTTTCTTTCTAATTCGATGATTTTGTCTATAACATCATTTGAAAATATAGGGTTTAAGAAATTTCTATCACATTCTAGCTCGTCTAACGCTTCTCCAAGATTTGCTGGCAATACATCTATACCTAGTTTTGTTCTCTCTGTCTTGGACATTTTAAATATGTCTTCATGTACTTGATTGCCAGGCTCTATCTTTCCCTTAATTCCATCTATTCCAGCAGCAAGTACTGCTGAAAAAACTAAATATGGATTAGCTGAAGGATCAGGAGCTCGAAATTCTAACCTTTTTAAATAAGAATATTTTCTGCTTTTAAAATGTTGTGGGACTCTAACGATCGCAGATCTATTGCTAGTACTCCAAGCTATATATGCAGGAGCTTCATAACCAGGAACTAATCTGTGGTATGAATTAGTTGTTGGATTAGATATTGCAGTTAATGCTTTTGCATGACTGATTATTCCTCCACAAAAATATCTTCCGATTTGACTTAAGCCGTCAGCATCATCTTCTTCATAAAAAACATTTGAATTATTTTTCCACAAACTAACATTTGTGTGCATTCCAGATCCTGCATCCATAGATATTGGTTTTGGCATCATAGTGGCTATTTTTCCATATCTTTGTGCAACATTTCTAACAACAAACTTATATGTTTGTGTTGCATCTGCTGCGTTGGTAAGATGATCATATTTAATATCTATTTCACATTGACCTGCAGTAGCAACCTCATGATGATGATTATCGCATAGAATTCCAAAATATTCATTTAAAATATCAACGCATTCATTCCTAAATGGAGTTAATGTATCTGATGGCGTGCTTGGATAATATCCTTCTTTTAATCCCATAGGATACCCAGTACCATCTTCACTCCATGGAGCTTCTTTAGATTCTATTGAATAAGATTGACCTTTATATGGAGTTAATACATCCCAATGAATTTTATCAAACACAAAAAATTCTACTTCGGGCCCCCATAAACTATAGTCAAACATCTGTTCATGGATATATTGTTCAGCTTTCTGGGCAATTCCTCTGGGATCTCTTTCTAATCTTCCTCTATCATTGCCCCAATACACATCGCATATTAAACGTGCCGTTTTTTTATCTGCCATCCATGGTATTATTGAATATGAGTTTGGATCTGGTTTTAAAATTAAGTCCGAATCGTCTATACTAGTAAATCCTACTATTGAAGATCCATCTAATTTGGGTAAACCATCATTCATTTGATCTGATGTAAACGTATTAGCAGATATAGTAGTATGGTGAAATCTGCCAACTAAACTTGAAAATTGTAGATCAATAAACTTAATATCATCAGATTTTATTCTTGTAAACACTTCTTGGCCAGAATATTTAATCTGGGTTGCCTTTCCATCAATTACTTTATATGGCAATTTTATATCTTAAGCTAAAGCATAATGATCCGTCATTTAAGGATTTGTGAGCTTCATGGGAGAAAATGAAAAAATTAATCTTAATTCGCTGTACGTAACAGTCTCTCGCGAAGTGGAAACAGAATTAATCCAGGAAATAAACTCCAATTTTTATATTGATGTATCATTATTTCTTGATGAAATAAAAACAGCAGAATATGATAACGGTGTAGAAATTAAAATAAAAAATACATTCATTGATATTTCATTAGATATGATCTTATTACTAATTAAAATAAGATTAGATAAATCTCTTAAACTACATACCACAAAAAATTTATTAGATATAGAACAATGGATACTAGGTTCATATCATAAATTTGAACTTAACAAAGATATCATAACTAATGCTATACTTCACGGAAGACATAAATTCATCCAATTGATTTCTAACTCATTCAAAACTAAGCTCGTTGTAGTTCGATTTCTACATAATATGGATACAATAATGGGATTTGATTTGAATAATTATGGGCCATTTAAACGCGAAGACATTGCTACAATGCCAAACAAAAACGCCCAAGTTTTAATTGGTAAAAAAATCATCGAACTAATACATCAAAACTAATGTCTCATATAAATATAGATATAATTGATTTCATTTTACTAACCATATACCCTGTAATTCCATTATTAGTTATAGAACTCGTCTATAAAATTACTAAAATGTATTCTCGTCCTAAATTGTTATTCCAAGCTTCCGCATTAATAATCTTTGCTGTATCTTATTTAATCATAATAGAACCTCATTGGATTACTTCTACTGTACTATTTTCATTAGCAATTGCATTGTTGTATCAGTACAAAAATTTCAATAAATATTAATCTATTGAACTGGCATTACACAAACCAAAGATAATATATCTATGTAAATAAAAGTCCACATGTTGAAAAATAAAGTGGTTGCTATTACTGGAGCCAGTAGTGGGATTGGTTACGCTACAGCGTTATGCTTATCAAAAAACAAAATGAAAATTGCTATTGGTGCAAGACGAACAAAAAAATTGGAAGAATTAAAAACTAAGATACTGAAAAATGGAAGCGAAGTAATGTCTCAAGAATTGGACGTTTCTAAAAAACAAAGTTGCAAATCATTTATTAAAAATATTATTAATAAATGGAACCGTATTGATTTTCTAATAAATAACGCTGGTATAATGCCATTAAGCTTCATAAAAAATTTAAAAATTGCAGAATGGGATAAAATGATTCGCGTTAATCTTCAAGGTACATTATATTGTACAGGCTTTGTGATACCACATATGATGAAACAAAAATCTGGGCATATAATAAATATATCTTCAGTAGCTGGTAAAATAGTATTCCCAGCTGGTAGTGTGTATTGTGCTACAAAACATGCGATAAATGCATTCAGCGAAGGACTGAGGCAAGAATTTAGTAATAAATACTCCATTAAAGTAACTGTCATTGAGCCTGGATTAGTAAATACAGAATTAACCAATACAATTACAGATAATTCATTACAAAATTTTGTTGAAAACAGCAAAAAATTAATTTCGCTTAAAGCTGAGGATATAGCAAATACAATACATTTTGCTATAAAAAGCCAAAACTATGCGAATATTAATGAGGTATTAATTCGTCCAATCTCGCAAAAATTATAGATGTTAATTTGTGGACAATATAAAGTAACATATATCCATATGATCATTTTGATTAACACAATCATGCCATTATTAATTCTTCAATAGTGTACTGATCTGTATTGTCAATCAAATTAACTAAATCATTAGGTATGAGATTTAACCATTGATGGCATTTTATAATACAATTAAATTAATACAAAAAACCATAAAATAATATGTTTAATAATATTTCATACTTTTCATAATATTGTGGGGCTATAGTCTAGATTGGCATGATTCCAGCCTGGGGTGCTGGTGGTCGCAGGTTCAAATCCTGCTGGTCCCATTAACAAAATAAATAATTAATCGTATGTCATCATGAATTTGATCATAATCTTAAAACCTTTAAGATTCCATCAAAATTCTTTTGAGTAATGTTATTTTTATATATTCGTAACAATTTTATTAATTTTGTTTTATGGACTCTTTCATTTGGGTTTATCTTCTTTGATATTACAGAATTTATGTACATGTATTGAATTACAGATGTCACATTTGATACTCTCCTTATATTGCTTGCATCTTCAAAATCAATGATAGTTGGTTTTTTATTGATGATTATATGTTTTGATATGTTATTTAATTCTCCATGATCTATGCCAAATTTATCTAGATTATAACAATCTACAAGGATCAATTTGATCATATGATTAATTTCTTTCGTATTGGCATTGGAAATCCATTCTGTTATCAATTTGCCATTTACATATTCCATAACAATGAAATTTTTGCTATTCGTAATCCATTTTGGGCCTATGTTTATACTATTTGCCATCTTCAAAAATTTAGACTCTGCGTACATTGTAGATCTTTGTGAGTCTATACGTCTTATTTTAACAGCAATTTTTTTGTTGTTTTTTTTTGCTAGTATTAACAATCCATTGTGGCCTTTACCTAAAATTGCTACTGAATTTATTTCTGTACGTCCAAAAAATGATACACTTTCGACTCCTAATGCTTTGATCTCTATATATCTTGATTCTATTTGTTTTTTGGTGGCATTAGGATAACCTAATATTGATGCATAAGGATTCTCTAATATTTTATGAATCGGTTGGAAAAGCTGCTTCATTAGTAACTATAAGATTATTTAACATATTTTTAAGTGACTTATTTTTTTGTATATTGAAGTATGATACATCATTCCATTTTTTTATATCTTCTTTCAATCCATATGACACTCCAGTTAATTTATTTTTTAAAAAATTTAACAAAAATTGTTTAGCATCTACATACTGTCTTTTCATTAGTATGGATATGTTACCTTTTTTATTAACCCATATCAAATTGGTTTTTTTTATATTTTTCATAATAAATTTATTACAATCGTATTCGTGGAACACATTGGGTCCTTCTCTACTATAGAATTTATTTAGTTTTCTAGTTTCTAATAGAAACAATAAATTGACATAATTTTTATCTACCTTAACAGAGTTTCGTATTACTTTAAAACCATATTCAGTCATTTGTACTGTTAACGCATGAACGGTTTTTTTAATTTGGCCACCTAAGGTATCTGGACTCCTATAATCATAATAAAATTTAATTACTATCACATTTTCAAAATTTTTTTTACTTAATGCAGAAGATTTAGACTTGAAATACTTCATTGACGGTTTATTCAAAAATGCCCTGCAAATTAACATCGTTTTTCCTAAATTTTCTAGAGAAACAGCTGAAGCTAAGTTTCTATTACTGTCTATTGGATCTATTATTGTAATAGGAGTAGTAAATTTTTTGTTTGTGTTGCCTATTATTTGAAATTTTTGTAATTTGGATAATGATTTTATAGAATTCACAAAACTTTTAAAATTATAGATCAGTACTTCTGTAACATATCCACTAAACCCCTGTCTTAATATCTCAGATCCATATACTTCATTACTAATTAAAAACATTTTTAGCAGTCTTACATCGTCCTTCATTTCGTTTGAAAGAAATTTCAACATGAATTTTGTATGGAATATTGATCTATCGGCTGCACTTTTCCATGACCCCATTTTTACATTATAGCATGGCACTACATTGATTTTTGTTTTCTTAATAACAGCTTCAACATAAGGGTGGTCAGAATATCTGGCATATGGCCGAAATTTTTTTAATGATTCAAAACCTATCTTTTTTGTTATTTTAGTAAATTCAACATTATTTACGCTATTCTTGAATTTCATAAAAATATCTATGTCGCCTTTTCCAGGAATCCATGTGCCTTTTGCATATGATCCGCCAAATTCTACATTCATTATTTGAGAATATTTTTCTGCATTTTTTTTAATTAGATCGATCGCTATATTGGCAATTTCATCTTTGTTGTTTATTAATTCGTTAGATGGTATTGCAATTTTTTTTATTTTCTGAATTAATTCGTTCATTTTGTAATTTTTATTATGTGGAATTTTGTATACGATGATGAACTTGTTATCGTGTTAAATATTTTCATGATGACTAACATTGTATTCGAATTGTATATGCAGTTTATCAAATTTTTGTTTGATGTATTATTAATTATATGTAATCTTAATTCTCCATAAGCATTATTTAGTAATTCTAATGCGATTTTTGTCAGTTTTGATATGACATATGAAGTGTATGAGAGACACTTATACATCCGTCTATTCGCATGAAACGCATTAACCATATTAGAACTTAAATAAACATTTTGAATCGGTGTAATATATAATATGATTCTCACAGCCATGTTTTTCTGTAATTATTAACTTCTACTATATTTATTACATTTGAAATTATCATATTATTGATCTGATTATATTATTTGTTATTATTATCATTTATTATAGTACATCTAATTTTTATTTTGTAACATTTTTACCATGATTATAAATACTACTTGTAATTGAGCAAATTAATAGTTTGTATAACTGGAATGCCTGGAGCAGGCAAATCAACAATTGCAAATGGATTAAAGTCCAAAGGATTTCACGTAATTAATATGGGAGACATTATCAGAAAAATCGCAAAACAAAAGAATATTTCACCTACGCGCCATAATCTCTCAATCATAATGAAAGAAATGAGAAAAAATCACGGTCCTTCGATAATAGCTGATTTAATAAAAGATGAAATAATGAACTCAGACTCTGAAATTATAATCGTAGATGGTATAAGATCATATGATGAAATCCATTCGTTAAACAAATTGGCACCTACTAAAATAATTTCTGTCCATACCTCTGCAGATAGAAGATATAATCTATTAAATAACCGTGGAAGAATTGATGATCCACACTGTAAAAAATATTTTAGAGAACGTGACAAACAAGAAATTGAAATTGGAGTAAGCAAACCTATAGCTCTTGCAGACGAAAGTATTTCAAATAATAATCTAACAGTTTCGCAATTAATAAATGAAGCATATAAATTAATAAAAACTTGGTATGAGTGATATTCCCAATCTAGAATGTAATGTGAACGCATATTCAATAATTTATCCATCTGAAGATCCACAAAAAGTTAGATATTCTATTGATAATGTTATTTTAAATGCGGAAATAAAAATAATTAATAACAGCATCTATGCTACATCAAATAGAATAGACTCACTTCTAAAAATTCATAATACAATTTCTATTCGTAAAACGAATAAAATATATAAATATAAACTTTATAGTAATTTACATAATGATCAAACGTGGGTTTATTTGAACAAACAAGCCGCGTATGCAAATTCGGTTGTGATATGTAACGATATAGAAGAATCTCCTTTAGGACCAATTAAAGTAAGTATATCTTCCACAGATATAATCGAATTAATAACATGGATGATAGACACCAAAATTAATTAATATTTGTATATGAAATTTATTTTGAATTCATTAATTATATGTTTTGATTTTTTGATAACACTAAAATTCTTACCCATCATCAGCGTCTGATCATCTGTTATACTCTGTTTTAGTTTTTTTACATCATCGTATTTTATAATATTGCTGTTTAAATTATTGTTATTGTTAATAATAAATAATAAAACACACACAATAATAATTATAAAAAATAAAAATTTTATCATCTGTTACCACTTTTATAATATGATTGTTACATATTTATTTCTTGAAAATCTTTTGCACAAATAACTTCGTCATATATTTTTTTTGCGTCTTGAATAAATACATCATCTTTTGTGTATCTTGTTGAAAAATGAGTTAAAATTAATTTTAATACGTGCGCATTTTTAGCAAGTTGTGCAGCTTCATACGATGTAGTATGATATGTTTTTAATGCTTTGTGCTTATGTGCATGCAAAAATGTAGAATCAAAAATAAGACAATCACAACCTTGAAAAAATTTTTCTAGTTTTTTTGTAGGTCTAGTATCTCCAGAAATACCTATTTTTTTATTCTTTTTTTTTATACTAATAATATCTGAAGGTTTAATTATTTTTCCATCTATTCTTACATTATTGCCATCTTGAATTTCTTTCCACATATTTCCCTTAGGCACATGGAAGAACATTGCCAGTTCTGGAGAAAATTTTCCATATTTTGTCACTTCTTCTAATAAAAATGAAAATGCATCTATTGAATGTTGAGCTTGACAACAATATATTTTGTATGTTTTTTCATTTATTATACTATGCTCATCAATCGTATTTATGAAGACTGGAAATTCCAAATTAAAATTCAATATCTTCATGTTATTGACTATAAAATCAACTATCCCGTCTGGACCATAAATTTCAATTGGTTTTGTTCTCTGTTGTATTGACATGGTTTGTAGTAATCCTAGTATTCCAAGGCAATGATCTCCATGTAGATGTGTTATGAATAATTTCATTTTTTTATTCCACTTTAAACCTGATTTGAGATACGCTATTTGTGTTCCTTCTCCCGCATCAAACATTAAAACATTATTTTCTATTTCTATACAAACACAAGATAAATTACGATCTGTAGTTGGTTTTGAAGCAGAAGTACCTAAAAATGTTATTTTCAATTTAACATCATAATCATAATGTAGAGCATAATGCATTTTTTATATGATCATAGTTTCTTGATCATGTTGTTAATGGATTTTGATATTAAAGATGTCACATCTATAATTTCGTTGCCTGTTATTGTATTTGCGCTTATTATTTTTTCTACACCTGATTTGATTATTTTATTTTTGGCGTCTCCAAGTAAGATTGCATGAGTACAAACCACAAAAATTTTTCCACATTTATTTTTTTTTAATATTTTTACAGCGTTAATAATACTATTACCAGTAGTTATCATATCATCAACCAAAATTATATTTCGGTTATTTATATTCAATTCTTCAGATCTGATTCTAACCATACCTGTTTTTCTATCTCGTTGTTTTTTTAATACAATATGTTCTACATTTAAAATTTCTGAAATATATTTTGCTCTCTCACTTCCACCAGAATCAGGAGATACTATAATTGAATTCGTTAATTTTAATTTCTTAATATATTTTGCTAATGTTGGAGCTACAGAAATATTGACTATGGGTACATTAAATTTTTGTAATGCTGAATTACTATGTATATCTAATACTATGACAGCTGAAGCTCCAACAGATTCCAGTAATTTCGAGATCACTTCTATCGTGATTATCTCACCAGATAGAAACATTTTATCTTGTCTGGCATAACCCATGTATGGTATTACAGCGATAACTGAGTTGGAGTGTTTGTTTGCTTCGTGTATCAAAGATAATATTCTAATTAAATTTGAATCTACTGGTGGACTTATTGAATGTATTATTATGGTTTTATCAGATTTTATTTTTTTTATAGTAATTTTACTTTCGCCATCTGCAAAAACTCTTAATTCATATGTACTATATTTGTAATCCAGTTTTTTTGCTACTCTTATCGCAAGGTTCTGTAATTCTTTACTGCTTATAACAAAATTACTCAAATAAAATCACCTGGAATAAGTTATTAAATATTAACAATCTCATCTATATCTTTTAATTATAACTTAAGATCGCCAACCCCGAATTTTTTTACTATTTTAGAACGTTCATTGTCTAATTTTGCAATTTCTTCTAATTCTAATTTTTCATCACTTTGATATATTGTTCTAATCGGCCATGGTATTCTAATGTCGTATTTTTTAAATTCTTCAAATATGATCATATGTATGTCGCTCTTAACTTTAAATTGATTCCCATATTCTTTGACATATACCCACATAGTAAAATCTAATGATGAATCATTAAAACCATCAAATCTAACAACTGGTTGTTTAATATCTATATGAAGATCTTTATCACATCCGCAACTTTGTTTATTTCTTTTGATATATGGGCAATTATTTTGACGTATTAGATGTGTACCACGTTTATCTTTGATCTCTGTCATAGCGATATTTCCTATTTTTATAAGTATTGATGCCACTTGTTTAGGATCATTCAAGTATGACACACCAATTTTTATAATTACTGGGAATAATGTTATTTCTTTAGTGTAATTAATAATCTGATTCGTTACCAACATCTTAGTTGGTATTATAGCTAATGATTCATTTAATGCATGTCTAATATATGTAACCCTGGGTGTAATTCTATGTACATATCCGCTATAATTATTAATCCTTATCATATCTTCTTCTTTTAATATTCTATCTTTACGCACAAGAATATATGCAAAATAATTTTCTATAGTTTCTTTCAATGCTAATCCTATACCTAAAGCCAAACCTCCAGTAGCAGTAGCTAAAACTACTAAATCTATACCCCACCAAGAAATAATACTTATTATTGTTGACACAAAAACCACTACGGGAATTATTTGATTGACAGATCTAGGCACAAATTGATTCTTTTTTTTGGTATATCCTGGAGGTTTTGATCCTGGAATTAATATTTCAAAATTATTTAGTTGTTTCTCATCCTCCCATACATGTCTATTATAAATTTCCTCTACAACTGCTCCACGTTTTAATTTTTTACCTGATTTATTGTTGCCATTAATACAATCTTTATAATATTTTAAATATTTTTTGTCTTCAGACGTTTTCCACTTCATAAATGGATCTTTCTCTCTAGGCTTGTAACTTCCTATCTGCACACCATTACTTGTACGAAACCTCTGCAAAAATTTTTTGCCGTCTTCATGCATTAAATATTTTTTAAATTGTTCTGATGTTATTTCATTTGGAATAATTTTAGGAGGAATCCACTCAAACAATCTATCAAACAACTCATCATTATCATTTGTAAAACCTTGTGTCATTTTCCATGCATCAAAATTAGCATGTTCCAATACTGACAGTTCTCTACACCTCAAAATAATCGGAATAATCTGAGATATCGTATACCCAATAACAAGCACATTGATTGTATTGATAATTTTAATGAACGTTTCATGCGCAGTCAACTTTTTATCCATATCTAATTTATCTCCTTCTTCAAAAGGCTCAAAAATTTGTATATACATATTAATTGATGAAACTAATGCTAATGCAAAACATGGTAATAACACTATGCGCAAAAAATTAGCTAGATGAGGTTTGGTGTAACTAAATTTTTGTGATTTGGTCCATGCTGAAAATTTGCGATAAATTGTAGTAATTATTATAATTCCAACTATCAAAACTGTAACTGCGATTTGAAGAGACAAAGATGATGAAAGCAAATTAAAAACAGTCTCAACTTGTCCACCTGTTATCTCAGTAATCCCATCAACCATCGAACCTGATATATTATTAATAGTTAAATTGTTTTCGTTGTTAGTGATTCATTAACACTTGTTATTTACTTATGTTAACACTTAACAACAACAAAACTTCAATATATCTGTGTTAACAGAAAAAAAAATTACAAATGATAAAATTGCACAATATAAAATACAAACTTATACATTAGATAATTTTCGTAAGATACCACAAATTGAATCTATGGGCGAAGAAAAACAATTTGAGATTGAAGTTGTTGGCAATGTATTTCCATTTAAGACAAATAATTATGTGATTGAACAACTCATAGATTGGAATAATATTCCACATGATCCACTCTTCATATTAAATTTTCCACAAAAAAATATGCTCTCGCCTACCAATTACCAAAAAATGAAATTTGCATTAGATCATTATGATAAAAAAGAAATTGTTGCAACTGCTAATGAAATAAGAATGCAATTGAATCCACATCCTGCAGGGCAATTAGAATTCAATATCCCAAAATTACAAAATGGAACAAAATTGTTAGGCATGCAACACAAATATAAAGAAACATGCTTATTTTTTCCAAGCCAAAGTCAAACTTGTCATGCATATTGCACATTTTGTTTCAGATGGCCTCAATTTGTAGGAATCGACGAACTAAAATTTGCTACCAATGAAAGTAACCAATTAATACAATATTTGCAAGAACACGATGAAATTACTGATATATTATTTACTGGCGGAGATCCTATGATAATGAACTCACGAATACTGTCTGCTTATATAGATACAATCTTAGATGCTGATTTACCAAATTTGAAGTCAATACGTATAGGATCAAAATCATTATCATATTGGCCTTACAAATTTATCACAGATCGAGATTCAGAAGACGTATTAGAACTATTTCGTAGAGTTACAAATAACGATATTAATTTAGCATTTATGGCTCATTTTAATCATTTAACAGAACTGTCTCCACCTTATGTGAAATTAGCAATCAAAAAAATACATGATACTGGAGCCCAAATACGAACACAATCTCCTGTCTTGTCAAAAATTAATGATAATTCTGAAATATGGTCTAAAATGTGGAACTTGCAAGTACAATTGGGATGCATTCCATATTATATGTTCGTAGTTAGAGATACTGGCGCCCAACAATATTTTGGAATACCTTTAGTTAAAGCATATGATATTTTTGTTAATGCATATAAACAAGTGAGTGGTTTGGCAAGAACGGTTAGAGGCCCAAGTATGTCTGCTACTCCTGGTAAAATATTAATTGATGGGATAGTGTCAATAAACAAAAAGAAATTTTTATCGTTGAGATTCTTGCAAGGACGGAACCCAGATTGGGTACAAAAGCCATTTTATGCTGAATACGATGAAAAAGCCATGTGGATCAGCGATCTCAAACCTGCATTTTCAAATAAATTTTTCTTCGAAGAGAAATAAACCATATTTATCAAGTTCTATTGCTGTCATTTTTAATTATAAAACCTGTTGATTCATAAATACCGTTATATTAATTATTGGTTAAATGGTAAGAGTAAAAATAAATAAAAAAGATAAGTGTCCACGTTGTGCAAGCGATAAAGTAGTAACAGATAATGAATCTGGAGAAATGTTTTGTGCAAAATGTGGTTTTGTATTATCTGAAAAATTACAAGAAGCAGGTCCAGAATGGAGATCATTTACACAAGATGAACATGGAGACAGAGCTCGTGCTGGAGCTCCTACTTCATTAGCTATGCATGACATGGGTCTTGCAACAATAATCAATCCTGCAAATAGGGATGCTTCTGGACGCCCATTGACTGCATCAATGAAAAGTACTATAGAAAGGCTCCGAACATGGGATAGTAGAAGCCAGGTTCATGAACCAGTAGATCGTAATTTTAGACAAGCATTTAGTGAACTTAACAGACTAAAAGATAAGCTTGCAATCTCAGAAGCAGTGATAGAAAAAGCCGCTTATATATATAGAAAGGCCCTCGACAAAGGCTTGGTTAGAGGCAGATCTATTCCAGCTTTAATGGCTTCATCATTATATGCTGCATGTAGAGATACGGCAACTCCACGTAATCTAAAAGATATAGAAATTGCAGCCAACATAAAACGTAAGGATATAGCTAGATGTTATAGACTATTACTAAAAGAACTAGATTTACGAATGCCAGTAACAAATTCTGTTCAATGTGTAGCAAGAATAGCTAGCAGAATTGGAATTGCAGAAAAAACTAGGAGATTCGCAATTCAAGTATTGAAAAATGCTCAAGATAATGAAGTTTCAGCTGGCAAAGATCCTATGGGTCTAGCTGCCGCTGCATTATATCTATCATGTGTGAAAACTGGAGAAGATAAAACACAGAGAGATATAGCAGAAGCTGCAAATGTTACAGAAGTAACAATCCGTAACAGATACAAAGGATTGAAGGATTCACTTAAAATGTAATTTTCTCATTTTTTATATTAATATGCAAAAACGATAGATTTAGTATTAATGTAAACGTAGTTAAATCATTGAAAGCTACGGATGTATTAAGACATGATCATGTTGAAATCAGACGTTTTGAAAAAATTATCATAAAATGCTCTCAAATTCTTTATAGTGGAATATCAATACCAATAAATGATTTAGAAAAAATATCATTCATCATATCTGAATTCCTTGACGCTATACATTATTCCAGAGAAGAAAATTCTTATTTCGCATGTATATCTAGTTATGGAGTATTACAGAAAGAAATCAGAACATTTTTGATAGAACATGAATTCAGTAGAAGAATATCTCAAAAGATAATGACATACATACAAAACATGAAAGAAGGAAAAGACGAAACAGAGAAAATTGCTAGGTTTCTTAGAACTTATTCTATTTATATAAATGATCACTTGACAAAAGAAAGCACATTTTTTGACGATGCACAAAAGGTGTTATCTAAAGAAGAAGAGCAAGCTATGTTTGATCAATTTCAATCTTTTGTGTTTGTAACTACTCAAATAGATAAAATCATAAAAATGATCGATTCTCTAGAAAAAAAAAGTTGGTTTAAAATAAAAATCTAATAATAAAATAGTAACTCATCCTCATAATGTTATTATAATTTTAAATCATAAAGCAATATTTTGTGTATGTATTTTTTTTATGTGTGTTTGAATTATATTTATATTCTGAAGCAATTCTCCACATAGGGGACATTTTTCCAATTCAATGGACAAATATTATGAATACATATAAATATTACTTACCATTGGTGCTAATTGCAATAAACTAATATATTTTAAAAAACTTAATTTAAAGATGAGTCTAAATTATGCTTTTATTGACGGATTTATTAGAACAACTTTCAATAAAATTATTTTGTTATTAACACAGGAAATTTATCTAATAAAACGCAGTGAATATATACG
The DNA here is from genome assembly GCA_011523285.1 of Nitrosopumilaceae archaeon. Taxonomy (GTDB): domain Archaea; phylum Thermoproteota; class Nitrososphaeria; order Nitrososphaerales; family Nitrosopumilaceae; genus WTHC01. The sequence continues at coordinate 22,781 of WTHC01000031.1, forward strand.
ATATTTAATTAAAACATTCCATATAGTCTTGTTGGCTATAATTCATTTTACAAAAAATGATTAAATTTCTTTTTGTAGGGAATTAGTTGATAAACAAAAATTTGAAAGTACGTTTATTTGAAGTATTTACATCCATTGAAGGAGAAGGTATATTTTGTGGAACAAAAACATTATTCGTTAGGTTGGCAGGATGCCCATTTTCATGTTTTTATTGCGACACAGTCCACGCATTGCCTATTAATTCAGGATGCGAATACAATATTAATAATGCATGCAAATTGATTGATTCTAAATTAAAAAATAACACATACAAAGTAAATTTTACAGGAGGAGAACCACTAATGCAACATGAAGCTGTGTTGGAATTGGCGAAATATATTCGACTAAAAAATATTCCAACTTACTTAGAATCATCATGTTTCGATTTTGACAAATTTAATCAACTGATATCCCATATTGATTATATCAAAATAGAATTCAAAACCATGGATTCAAAATTTATTACTCCAAAAAGTTATGAACATACATTGACTAACGAATTAATGTGCCTACAACAGTCTGTATTACAAAACAAAAAACCATATGTAAAAATAGTTATTAGTTCTTATACAAAAGAATCAGAATTTAATAGGCTTTTAGATTCCATTTTTAGTATATCTGAGATAAATGACATTTCTGGTTTTGTTTTACAACCAGTATACGGATCAGCAATGCCAAACTTAAATAAGCTATTACAATTCTATGATCTAGTTTGCCCATATTATAAAGATGTTAGAATCATACCTCAATTACATAAATTTATAGGAGCGCAATAATTTTATATTTGATTTAAATACGACGTAATTTTTTAAAAATCATGGATAAACTTAGAGTTCAAAGACTAATTCGTGAGTTAATTGTTGAATTGGGAGAAGATCCTATGCGTGAAGGATTACTAAAAACACCAGAACGAGTAGCTAAAATGTACGATGAAATTTACAGAGGTTATAATTCAAATTCTGATTTATCATTAAAATTTTCAGAAGATTCTAATGTTGTAATTGCTAAAGATATACAATTTTATTCTATGTGTGAACATCATATGTTGCCTTTTTTTGGTAAGATTACAATAGTGTATCATCCAGACAAAAAAGTTTTTGGAATTTCAAAACTTATACGTCTAGTAGAAAAATATTCACGTAGATTACAGATACAAGAAAGATTAACTAATGATATTGCAAATGAACTACATGGGCATAATGTACGTGGTGTTATTGTAATTATCAATGCTGAACATCTATGCATGAAGATGAGAGGAGTTAAAAATGAATCTAAATTAACTACCATAACAAGAAGAGGAATATATGAAGATGATCAAGAAAACATAACATCTATGATCCGAAGGTCCGCATATGATTTTTAAATGGCGAAATAATAAATATAGAAGTAAAAAACTTAAGCCATGACTACACACAATAATGTTCATATCCCGAAAGAATCGTTTCCATCTTGGATTTGGTATGCGATAGAATTTTTTGTAGTTTTGGCTATATCTGTTTTGACTGCTAATGAATTTACGAAAGCTGTGTATGTTGAAGAAATAGAACCTGTTAATAATTGGATTTTTTGGAGTATTGTAGGAATTATATTTTTATCATGGTATGTTTTGATACGAAGATTTCTGATTGGCAAAAAACTCATTTAACATATTTTGTTTGATCCATAATATTTGTTCGTGAAAAAGCATTCTTGCGATTGTTACAAGACTCGCATTTCCCACAATGGATTTTTCCATTACTATAACAACTCCAAGTATCAAAAATAACATTTTTAAGGCTGTGATATCCTTTTAAAAGTAAATCGCTTTTTGTAAAATTACTTTTAAAAGGAGACCAAACAGTTATCTTTTTTCTTAGTCCAGATCTGATACCATCTACTTCTGCATGGTTTAAAGCGTCTTCAAATTTTTTTGCAAACTCAGGTCTACAATCTGGATAATTTATATCGTCTTTATGTGCTCCGTAAGCTACAATAGTCGCACCTAATCTAAATGCCCATGCTGAAGCAATAGATAAAAAAACCACATTGCGTATTGGAACAACAATCGAATAATTAAATTTATCAGGGATACATTCTTTATTACTTGTTAAAACATTGGTTTTACTGTATATATCTTTCATAAATTTAATGTCTATGATTTTATGAGATTTGAAATTTAGAATTTTTGAAAACTTTTTTGCTGTCAAAATTTCTTTGCTAGACGACCTTTGTCCATATGTAAATGATATCCCATAAAGATCATATTTTTTAAGATGGACGCTCATGCAAACAGAATCTAATCCACCGCTAAAAATAATAACACATTTGTTATGATTTGTTTTCATGATGTTATTTCACTATTGTACCTCTACTTGGCTTGCATATGACAGTATTACATTTTAGATTGTGTTTCTCAAAACTTTTTTTCATAGTTCTGCAAATCGCATCTAACTTAGATGATTTATCTGCAATAGCTATCATTGTAGGCCCAGCTCCACTTATGGCAACACCTAAAGCTCCCTCTTTGATGGCATTATATTTTACATCATAAAAACCTGGTATTAATTTTTCTCTCGCTTTTTCTACTATGTGATCTTTCATTGAATCTCCTATAGCTTTAATATCCTTATTCATAAACCCACAAACCATTTGAGTTGCATTAGACAAATTATATGTGCTATCAGCAAGCTTGATTCTAGATGGAAGTACACTTCTCGCAATCTTAGTTTTTTGTTTTTCGGTTTTTATTTGTGGCATAGCGAGACAAATTCTAAGATTAATTGGAGGCTTTATCTTAGTAACATTTAGTGGGTTTGATCTAACAATTACGAATCCCCCAAGTATGGCTGCAGCTACATTATCATAATGTATTGTTCCGGCACTAGCTTTTTCACCTATGCCTGCAAATTTTATTAGTGATAAATGATCTAAATCAAGCTCAAATATTTTATTAAATCCAACTACAGCTGCAGCTGCAGATGCTGCACTACTTCCAACCCCTGCTCCTATTGGAACCCCTTTGTTTAAGAAAATTTCAACTCCTTCTTTAATATCAAACTTTTTTCTCATATTGTTTATTGCTACACTTGCAGTATTTTGGTTAGAATTAACATTAATTTTGTTAACGTGTAATTTAATACCGTTATACTTTGTTTTACAAATTTGTATTTCATCATAAAATGCGTCTATAGCTAAACCAAAAACATCAAAACCAGGCCCCAAATTAGCTGTTGAAGACGGTGCAATAACTTTTATGCGTTGCAAGATTTAATCACTCCTCCGAATTCATTATTCTATTTATCATGATCTCTAAATTGTTAATTCCTTCATTAGTTACATTAGAAACAGGAATTAAGTTATTTACTAATTCGTACATATTTAAACTCCTTACAATTGATGTTATGAAGGTGTAGTTTTCGACACCGTATTGTTTTTCAGAAATGACTCTTTCTAACATGTCAGGTTCAGTTGACCATTTTAAAACATCATCTAATTTTTTGATTATGTCTATTTTGGTTAAAACATTAATTGTAGGTATATTGAGACGTAATCTTATAGAAGCTGCTAATAAAGATATAGACACAAAATTAATTGGAGTATTAATTATACTTCCATCATACAGAAAAATGTTTATTTTTTCATCAGCGTGTAAGCTTTGGATTAAAAACGGACCGCTATTTCTATATGTGAATAATTCGATTTGACCTGGAGTATCAATAATTAAATATTCTGGGTTGATCGAATCTACTTCGAATTGAATGTCATTTATATTTGTCGCCAATATGTCGGTTGCCATTATAGCTGCGCCATTAGGACCTAAATTGTATCGTTTCATTACCGTTGTTGTATCTACATATTTTCTTATATCTACATCGCAATTATATGGTAATTTTTTTACTCCAGGGTCTAAGTTTAATATGGATACAAAAATATCTTTTTTTTCATAGTGTTCGTAGATCTTAGATACCAATAATGATTTTCCGGCTCCAGCAGTGCCTGTCACAAATATATTTTTCAATGTTATCTTGTATGAGCG
>WTHC01000038.1 GCA_011523285.1 Nitrosopumilaceae archaeon
CCAAGATCGATATGGCGAAATTCAAATAGTGATTAAACGTAGTATAAACTCAAATATACTGTTTGATAAAATTTTAAAATTAAAAGAACATTCATCTATATGTGTTGTAGGTACAACACAACCGTCTGTAAAATCTCCAAGTACGATAGACATAATACCTTCTCAAATAGAGATCTTTTCTCAAGCTGAGAAAATTTCTCCATTTAGTAGCAACGCAAAAACAATAAGTAATATAGATACTAGGTTAGATTTACGTGCAATAGATTTAAGGCGTAATTCATTACGTAATTTGTTTTTAATTAGAAACGAAATATTAAAATCTATACGTGAATATTTTTATCAAAATGATTTTGTTGAAGTTCATACTCCAAAAATAATCGCTACTGCAACTGAAGGAGGATCTTCATTATTTCCAATTTTCTATTATAACAAAGAAGCATTTTTAGCTCAAAGCCCACAATTGTACAAAGAACAATTAACCATGAGTTTTGAAAAAGTTTTTGAAATCTCTCCAATCTTCAGAGCTGAATCATCTCGAACAAATAGACATTTATCTGAAGCAATTTCAATAGATTTTGAAGAAGCTTTTGTAACATATTTAGATATAATGAATCATCTTGAAAAAATAATTAAAACTTGTTTAACCACACTTAATAAATTCAATAAATTACAAAACATTGATATACAAACTCCAAAACTACAAACACAAATACCAAGATACAAATATGATGAATTAATACTCAAAATCCAAAATATTGGATATAAAATAGAATGGGGAGATGATATCAACCCAAAATATTTAAGAAAACTAGGTCTTGATAACTTTTATTTTATAATTGATTGGCCTGCATCTCCAAAACCATTCTATGTAAAAAATTCAAGTGGTACGATATCTGAATCTTTTGATTTGATGTATAATGATCTTGAGATTTCTTCAGGAAGCACACGAATTTTTCAAAAAGAGGCATTGAAAGATAAAATGAAAAATAAAGGTATGAATACTGATCTATTTGATTACCATTTAAGAGTTTTTGATTATGGTATGCCACCTCACGCTGGATGTGGAATTGGGTTAGAACGATTTTTGATGGTACTTACAAATACAGTTAATATACGTGACGTTTCATTTTACCCACGTGATGTTGATAGACTACTACCATAGGAGATGATATGATGATATGATCACTAAGTACAATATAGAAAAAATTGCGAAATCTATGAAAATAGAAATAGATGATGTTGATCTATATGTTGAAGATATTAAACAAATTATTCAATATTTTGATACTCTTGATAGAGTAAATGTGAATTTAACTAAAACTACGTTTATCGAAACTAATATAGAAACCTTACGCGATGATAAATACATTGAATATCCAAATAAATTAATATATAAATTAAAAAATTACGAGAGTTTTATTAGATCCCCAAAATTGATATAATATGAATACACAAATGAATATCCTACAATATATACAAAATATTCAAAATGGTGATTTTACTGTCGAAGAATTTTTATATCAAACATTCGAAAATATAGAAAAATTTGAAAATAAATTACATGCATATATTTCTATCAATAAAGATAATGCTATTTTCCAAGCTAAAAAAATTGACGCTAAAATAAAATCTGGTGAGAAAGTTGGTTTGTGCATGGGACTACCAATGTCAATCAAAGATAATATTTGTATTCGAGATATTAAAACTACCTGTGGCTCTAAATTATTAAAAAATTTTGTGTCTTTATATGATGCGACTGTAATATCTAAATTAAAACACGAACATGCAATATTTATCGGTAAAACTAATATGGATGAATTTGCTATGGGTTCTACTACAGAATTTAGTGCGTATGGGCCTAGTAAAAATCCTTGGAATCAAGATTATGTCCCAGGCGGTTCGTCTGGAGGAAGTGCAGTATCTGTGAGTGCATTAGAGTGTCTTGCTTCTTTAGGATCTGACACAGGAGGATCGATACGAAATCCATCTAGTTTTTGTTCAGTGGTTGGTTTAAAGCCAACATATGGATTAATTAGCCGATTTGGATTAATTTCTTATTCAAATAGCATGGAACAAATAGGACCAATAACACGAACTGTTAAAGACGCTGCATTTTTGTTGAATATTATTTCAGGTATAGATCGAAATGACAATACCACAATATGTAATAACAGAATAGATTATTTAGATGACATTGATCTAAGTCTACAAAACAAAAAAATTGCTGTTATTTCTGAAATGGTTGGAGAACATGTAGATAAAAAAATAATTAATATAACACATGAAGCTATATCTAAATTCAAAGAATTGGGCGTTAAATGTGAATTTATATCGCTTAATCTAATTAATTATTCATTAGCAGCTTATTATATAATAACTTCCACAGAAGCTGGAAGTAACTTAGCAAGGTTCGATAATATATTATATGGTGAATTTAAATTTGGTATTGATGATTATGATTATAATACATATATATCTAAAATACGGAAAAATTTTGGTAGAGAAGTAATCCGTAGGATGATAATTGGTGGCTTTGTTCCATCTGAAGGGTATATAGGCAGATATTTTAGTAAAGCAATAAAGTTAAAAAACATTCTTACTTTGGAATTAAATAAAATATTAAATAGCTTTGATGTTATTTTGTCACCTACTGTTCCGATACTACCATTTAAATTTGGAGAAAAAATGAATCCGTTATCTATGTATTTGATTGATTTGAATACTGTGTTATCTAATCTCACTGGAACTCCTGCTATTTCAATTCCATTTAAAATAGTTGACGGGTTACCTATTGGTATACAATTAATAACTAAATCAATGAATGAAAAATTATTACTGCAATTCGCTTACGCATTAGAACAAATCAGTAATGTTAAAAACACTCCAATGATAAATTGATAAAAATAGGACTAGAAATTCATTGTCAGCTAACAACATTAAACAGTAAACTATTTTGTTCATGTGCTGCAAATTATAGAAAATATGAACCAAATTTAAACACATGTCCGATTTGTCTTGGTATGCCAGGTACATTGCCATTAATTAATAAAAATGCAATAGAAAAAGCAATCATGTTAGCTTTAGCATTCAACTGCAAAATACCAAATAAAATTATGTTTTACCGCAAAAATTATTTTTATCCAGATCTACCAAAAAATTTTCAAATCACACAATTGAATATTGATGATTGTTATACAAGTATTGGGTATGATGGAAGATTAAAACTACAAAATAAATTCATCCAAATAAGTCGAATTCAATTAGAAGAAGATCCTGGTAGAATAAACTACGTAAAAATATCTGATAAATCAAAATTAACATTAATTGATTATAATAGATCTGGTATCCCACTAATTGAAATTGTTACCCAACCTGACTTTGTGAATAATGTAGAAGTCAAAGAGTTTTTAGAATATTTATACAATATGCTCATTTATCTTGATATATCAGATCCAACATTAACAGGCTCATTACGCACTGATGTAAATATATCTACTGATGGACACGGCAAAGTTGAGCTAAAAAACATTAATTCTTTACATGATCTGGCCAAAGCAGTTAATTTCGAAATTATTAGACAGCGTAATTTTATAAATCGTGGTATGGAAATCCAACAGGAAACGAGACATTGGGACGAACGCAGAAAGATTACTATTGCGGCAAGGAATAAAGAATCAGAACAAGATTATAGATATTTTGTTGAACAAGATATTCCAGCTGTGTTAATCACAAACAATCTTATATCTAAACTACGTCATACTATGCCTGAAAGTATAATATATAAAAAATCCAAATACTTGAAATTTGGTATACCAAATCAAGTTTTAGATACTATTTTGTCTAATCCATATTATATCAAATTATTTGAAAACTCATGTAATGAAAAAAATGCGAAGCATATAGCAAATATCATAGCTACTGATTTGGTTAGATATTTGAACACTAAAGAAAAAATATCACAATCTAAACTAACTTCACAGCATTTAGTAAAATTATCATATTTAATAAATCACAATAAAATCAAACGGGACTTAATTAAAAATGTATTACATGAAGCTATTGTTACTGGAATGTCTATAGATGATATATTAACCAAATTGAATTTAGAACAAGTAGACGATATAGATAAAATATCTATGATAATAGATAACATAATAATTTCAGAAAGCAAATTAATAAAACAAATTCATAATAATCCTAATGCAATTAATTATCTGATCGGAAAAATAATGAAAAAAATAGGTAATGTTCAACCTCAAATGATATTAACACTGCTTAAATCTAAACTAAAAATAGATAATAATTAAATTCGTTCATATGTTGATGAAAACAAAATTTATTTGTGCAATTTCATTAATTTTTTAATCTCGTTAACAACAAGAGGTAAGAATACTCCTACGTCTGATACTATGCCTAACGCTTGCCATGTCCCTCTATCTACTATTTTAGTAACTGTGGCTTGATTTATGTCTATTACAATTACTTTGACTTTTGCAGGTAACATATTGCCTGTAGCAATAGAATGTAACATAGTTGAGGCCATGATTACCATATCTGCATTTTTTAAATATTGTTTATATTTTTTTTGTGCTATAATTATGTCTGTAATTACATCTGGGATTGGGCCATCGTCTCTAATAGATCCAGCTAAAACAATGGGGATATTATTTGTTATACATTCAAACATTATACCTTTTGTTAATTTGCCCATTTTGACCATGTTATTAATTGAGCCAGCCTGAAAAATAGAATTTATTGCAAACATATGATTTCTATTTCCACGTAATGCTAACGTCCCATCATGAATATTCATTCCTAATGATGTTCCAAGAATAGCATTTTCAACATCATGAACTGCTAAAGCATTTCCGGATAGTATTGTATCAATAAATCCATGCTTGATTAATGTTGTTATAGGTTCTGTTGCGCCAGTATGAATTACAGCTGGACCAGCTACTAAAATAATTTTACCATTTGATTTTTTTATAGTAAAAATATCTGCCGCTACTTTTTTTGCTAGATGACTAGTAGGCCTTTCACTAGAATTGTTACTACTCATAAATTCAAAAACATTATTTTTATCACGTGGCCGTTCTATTGGAATAATTTTTATTCCGTTTTCACCCACTACAATTTGATCTCCTTTTTTTACATCTCTAATTGCTACACATTTAGCAATATTATTTTTAATTACTATACATTTATCCATCATCATATTTTTTACATTTATCCATCTATTATGATAAAAAATTTTTGTTTCGTTATTTGTAGTACTATAAAATTCATCTGGCATGACCATATCTTTTTTTGAGAGTGTAATTTTAACTTCTTCTTGAATTGTATTTGTAGCACCTAATTTATGTGTCAGATCTAAAATCTTATCAAATTGATTTTGGTTTTTGCCTTCTACTCTTAATTTTACATAACTTTCGTCATGTTTTTTTTTACCTATGGAAATTTTCAGGATTTGAAATTCGCCATCTAAATCCATGATTCCAGAAAAAACTTTTGTTAAAATCAATGAATCAATTAAATGTCCGCTAAGTTCTATCTCGCGTGAAAACTTCATCATATAATCATTTTTTACAATATCATTTAAAGATATTATTGCATTTATAGTTAGACTGGCAGTTGTACTTTACCATGAAATTTTGGGATTTTATCTTTTTTTAATGCATTTACATATTCGGTTTTTTGTTTGTGGTTTATTCCTTGTATTAATGTTTTTGAAATACCGTCTTCATCACAGAGTGTTATTATGGCGCCACTAGAATTAGATAATACATACCCACTAGATTCATCTATTATCGCATAGAAATTTTTTTCTCCTACTGGCATCCATACATTTAATTTTTCTTTTAAAGCCAATGCTGGAAGTGCAAGTGTAGAATTTGAAATATTATTCAAATATTTACGTGCTAATTCAATTCTTTTTTGGCCTATTTTCAATGCTGTGAAATATTGCATTTATACTAAAACTAATATTTACAAATATATAAAACTAATTTTGCATAACAAATAATTTCAAATAATCAAGAAGATTGAATTGTTTATTTTGTTTTTTTATTATAATACTGCAGTTAATTTGTATATTAAATTTTTTTGATGTTTTGGAATATTATTATTTGATTTATTATTAATTTAAAATCAATTAATATTTATG
>WTHC01000050.1 GCA_011523285.1 Nitrosopumilaceae archaeon
CATGATAATTTTTGGTATGTATGAATTTATTATTACGAGTACAGAAGAAGATTGTGTAGTGTATTTAAAATCAATACGATGAGTTTTATTATTAATTATGTTTTTAATTTGGTATATGTTCACAATCAAAATTAAATATAATGTGTTATTTTTGTTTTTCAAAAGTTTTAAACCAATAAATTATTAATGATGTGCATGCATTTACGATATGAGATTAACCCACCTAAAATTATAAAGAATAACAATATTTTAAATCACAACGACATAGCAAATTTACTTAAAAACACATATAATAATATATCTAAAATTACCAAAAATTGTAATAGTATACATATAACTGATTCGGTATTAGGATCACCAAGAATATCACCACTAACATTAACCGCTTTATTGAAAAATAATTATAATAGCGACATTGAAATAACTACTAGTCTACGAGTTAGGGATAGAAACATAATTTCAATAACTCAATATGTATATGATTCCATTTTACTGAAAACAAATGGAATTTTGTTTGTAAATGGAGATCAGCCATATTTAAAATCAAATGATTCATATTTGACTCCGAGTAGTGTTATAAAATATTTTAAACAGATAGGATTAATAAACAAAATGGATTTATTTTTATCAATACCAAATAACCCAAGTTTTAATAAAATTCAAAATAAAATAAACGCTGAACCCACTGGTTTTATAACACAAGTGGTTAATAGAGTGGAACAAGTGTCAAACATTGTAGATTTATTAAAACCACATGGATTTAAAATAATACCATGTGTATTATTACCTTCAATAAATAATTTAAAATCAGCTTTGAAATTAAATCTAGATTGGAGTAATTATCAATACCGCATATTAGATTTCATAAAAGAAATATGTAAAATGAGTGATGATATAATAATTACATCACCAAATGATTTCAATTATGCAAATGATGTTATTAGTAGTTTACCATTAGATCATAAAACAAAATATTCGGCTTCAGGATGATGTACTATTATTGCTGCTGTAGAATGATCTGGTACTATTTGACCTAGACCTGTGAGTGTCATTCCAGATTTTTCTGGCTTCAATAATTTCCATACTATTTTATGTTGTAGTACATCTGGACAGCTTGGATAACCCCAGCTATACCTAAGACCATGATCTATTTTTAATTCAGTTTTGATTTTTAGATGCAACCATTCTGCCATGGCTTCTACCACTTCTACAGCAAATCCATGCAAATAATATGCGTCAGTATATTTATATTCATTATTCCATTTTTCAATAATTTTAGATACTTTGTGTCCTGCAGTTACAGATTGGAAAGCCACTATGTCATCTTGGCCAAAAAAATCAGCAATACATAAATGTTTGCTTTTCGAAGAACGTGGGAAAGAAAATACAAATTCATTGCCTTCATGTTCAACCACCAATTTGTTATTATGAGCATGACATTTAAAATATCCATAAACAGCTTGTGGATCAATCAGTTTGTCATGTAGAATTCTATTTTTCCATTCGGATAGAAGTTTTTCATATTTATCAAGCATAGATTTAGATGATTTACCACGAAGGCCCCATGATAAAACAAATAAAGATTTTTTATTAATAAAATCTAAAACCTTTTTGATATCTATTTGATCTATATTTAATCTTATAGGCAAATCTATTGTGGTTGGAGTAGGTGGAGAAACAGGTTTAATTTTACTACGTGCATTAATTTGTTTGGCATTCTCAGATACATCTTTCCATTTTTCAATTTTTGTACGCCATTTTTTAATAAAAATATTTTTGGAGGGCGAAGTTAAAGAATCCATAGTTTTCAATCCATCAAACATTGTGTTACAATAAAATATACCTGGATCATAGATTGTATTTTCTTTGGCTATTCTGTTTATATAATTACTATTAATAGCAGCACCACCACATAAAATAGATATACTTAATTTGTGTTTTTTAACGTATTCAACAAAAATTTGCATCTGTTTAGATGTAGACACTAACAAAGCTGATAACCCTACAGCGTCTGGTTGCACTTCATTTATTTTTTCAATAAATTTTTGTAATGGCACTTGTTTGCCAAGATCGTATACACTATATCCATTATTTTCAAAAATTGTTTTGACTAGATTTTTACCTATATCATGTACATCTCCATAAACAGTCCCAAGTACTATTTTGCCTTTGCTAATATTTTCTTTTTTTATAAGGTGTTTCTCAAGTTCGGTAACAGCAATTTTCATACATTCAGCAGATTTTAATACAAATGGCAAGATTAATTCTCCAGAACCAAATTTATCGCCAACTTCTTTCATGGCAGGAAGCAGATCTTCGTTTAATGTTTGAAGTGCCGCATTGTGTATTATTTGATTTTTAAGTGTGATTTCATATCTATTATTTTTTTCAATTGCAATACTATCATCGTATGAAGTTTTTTCGAGTATGGCATGTATTACGTCGTTTTCTAGATCTTTGTTTAATCTATTTATTATTTTAAAATTCAATCTTTTACCAGAACTCCAACTATCATTGACTTTATTGGTTGTAGAAATATGCGTTTGTGTGTCGAAGTGTTTGATGACATTAGAAAGAGCATTTTTATTTTTATTAAATATCAAATCTTCAGCTAATTGTTTTTCTGTGTTATTTATTTCTGCATAAGACAACATATCTCTTGCACACATTATGACACTATCAAGTCCCGCTTTTATTGCATGATATAGAAATACAGAATTGATTATTTTTCTAGCTTGAGGATTCAAACCAAAGCTTATGTTACTTAATCCCAATGTTGTGAATGACGTCGGGAATTTTTTTTTGACTAATTTAATTCCATCAAGAGTGTTTTTTCCAGCATTAATAAATTCTTTCTGTCCAGTAGATAGTGTGAACGTTAATACATCAAATATGTATTGTTCTGGTTTTAATCCATATTTGTTTCCAGTTTCGTACAATAAAGTTGCAGTATCAAGTTTTTCAGAGGGAGATTTAGCCATGCCATTAGGTCCTATACACAAAGCAATTGCCGGGACACCGTATTTAACCATAATCGGTGCCAATTTATGAAATTTATCTGCGTTACCTTCCAAATTAATTGAGTTAATTATTGGTTTTCCAGGTATTTGTTGAATGGTAGAGATTATAACATTAGGATCAGTTGAATCTATAACTAATGGTGCAGCTATTTCTAGGCCTAATTGCTTAACTAATTTAGTCATAAATTCCATTTCATTAGAACGTTCTGTAATAGCAACACATACATCCAAACAGTGAGCGCCATCATTTACTTGTGTTCTGGCTATATCTATCAACCCATCAAAATTATTACTTAACACATATTTTTTAGCTAGTTTTGAACCCTGTGTATTTAATCTTTCTCCAATTATAAGTGGAGGGGGAGATTGTACAAATTCTATTGCATTAAGAGCCGAACTTATTCGTACCAAATATTTTCATAAGGAAATAATCCAAATATTTAGTTTATCTAACAATTATCAAGAATTTCTCTTAACAATTTAATATGTTCCGGAGTAGTACCACAGCAACCACCTATGATTCTAATGTTAGAATATTTGGACAGTATGTATTCCATAGATTTTTGCATATCTATGGGAGATAAATCATAAACTGCATTGCCATTATTGTTTTTTGGCATTCCAGCATTTGGAACTATTAATAATTTATGTTTCACGTGATCATTCAGCCATTGTATACTAGAAATCATTTCGGTTGGACCTGTAGAACAATTTAGACCAAACATATCAATTTGCATGTCTGATATTATTGTGTAGGCAGCTTGTATATTAGTTCCTAATAACATTCTTCCATACTGATCGAGTGTAATATTTACAAAAATAGGCAATTTAGTATTTGTTTTATTCATAGCATCTTGAGATGCATCTATAGCTAACTTTACCTCTAGCATATCTTGACTAGTTTCTATTAATAATGCATCCACACCACCATTTATTAAACCAACAGCTTGAGATTTGAAAGCATTTTTTATTTCGATTAATGGCATATTACCAAGCGCAGGATCATTTGAGCTAGGTAAAAACCCAGTAGGGCCCATAGAACCAAGCACATAACGAGGAGTATCTGAGAATTCAGAGCATATATCAACAGCAAGTTTCGAGATTTTAGTATTTATTGCTTCAGTACTTCCGGTATAACCGAATTCTCGTAATTTGATTGTATTAGATGAAAATGTATTAGTTTCAATACAATCAGATCCAGCATTTAGATACTGTTTATGTATTTTAGATATCCAATCAGGTTTGGTTATAGATAGACTGTCATTAAATCCTTCACAACGATCTAGATAATCATCCTGACAAGGGTGAAATTTTTGTACTTCTGTACCAATTGCGCCGTCAAGTAAAAGTGTTCTATTTTTTAATACATCCAACAATTTCGCTTTCATGTTCATTAGATAAAATGAGTTTTTAAATTCATATTAATTTTTATAATGTTTAATATTTATATGAAAGAACTAGAATTAATTGCAACTAATAAACACAGATAATACAATTCGTTTCGTAACATTTTTACAACATTCAGGTATAGCTATAATTTTTGTGTTTATGCCAATATTAGCTAAAAAAGTTACAGAGTCAATATTTGAAATTGGTATAATTGTATCTATGTTTAGTTTAGCACAGATATTATCTGAATTATACTTTGGCAGGGCTTCTGATAAAAAAGAAAAAAGATTAGCGTTCATAAGGTTCGGATTTTTAGGTTGTGCAATTACGTTTGGGTTACATTATTTTGCAGACAATACAATGTTATTACTAATAATACGCATATGTGCTGGAATTACTAGCGGAATGATGATTCCAGCAATGCTGGCATATATTTATGAGAGTGGAAAAAATAAAAAAAAAGTAGCTTCAGTAGTTTCATTTCATGCATTAGGATGGTTAGTTGGTATAATAATTGGTGGCGTAACAAATAACGAAAAATCAATTTTTATAGTAAGTAGCTTGTTATTTTTAATAGGTTTTATAATTTCAATTAAATTATCAGAAATTACAGTAATCGAAAAAACTGATCGCAGCACAAAAGAAATTTTTCTTAAGAATAAATTCTTGTTTTTATCTTTACTACTAAGGCATATAGGAGCTGCTTCAGTATGGACAATACTTCCAATAATGTTGGTTGAAGTATTACATGCAAAATTTTATGAGATTTCTATTGTATATGTATCCAACACATTAACTGCATTTATTATGATGAATTTAATGGCATATAAAATAAATCTAAAAAATACTACTAAATTTAAAATTGGAATAGGTGTGACAGTTTTTGTATTTATTGGTTTATCTACTATAAATGAGTGGTGGATGGCTATACCATATATGTCGTTAGTTGGAGCCACATGGGCATTTATTTTTATAGGAGGTAATTTTCATTTAATGAGAAATAATCCAAAATCAACATCTACAGGTATTTTTAGCACTACATTATCCATAGCTTCTGTGATAGGACCTATATTCGCAGGTATTTTGACGTTTTATTTCAACTACATACTTGTGATGTATTTTGCAATCATCATTATATCTATAGCATATGTAGTATCTTTAAAAACTAAATGAATTTGTAATTCATCATAAAAGTACATTGAATATATTATCAGAGTCCCCATCTAGACATAATTTTGTCTTCGATTTTTTTAAATACAAAACCATCTATTAACATGCCCATTCCCATTATGATCAACATAACTGCTATAACTTCAGAAACATCATTTAATTGGCGCCCAACGTTTAATAAGAAACCGAGTCCTAGAAACGAAAATAACAATTCAGCTCCTATTACACCCCTCCAAGCAAAAGCCCATCCTTGTTTAAATCCAGAAATCATATGTGGAAAAGCTGCAGGTATTAATACATTTATAATTAACTGGTTACCTTTTGCACCCATATTTCTGGCTGCGGCAAGGTAATTAGGATCTATATTTTTGACTCCAGAATATGTGTTTATTGTCACTGCAAAAATGGCACCTATAGATGTCACGAAAATGATACCGGCGTCAGTTAGTCCAAACCACAATATAGCAAGCGGAACCCATGCTATAGACGGAATTGATTGTAGGCCCAAAACCAGTGAACCTATAGTTTGGTTTATTGTTTCAGTTCTAGCCATAAAAATACCTAGTGCCATACCACCACCAATTGCTATTGCAAGGCCCACAGCTAATCTCCACATACTTGTTCCTATCCCATAGAATAAGCTACCGTCGCTTATTCCATACATTAGATCTTCACCTACCTCATAAGGAGACGGAAATATGTTGTCAGGCCAAATATTGGCTATATCTACAGCTTGCCATATGACAATTAAAATTACAAAAAAAACAATTTTTTTAATAATTATATTTTTTTTCAATTGTATTATCTCGATTAACTTCTGGTTTTAATTCATTTAATATTTGTTGGTGGTATTTGATCAGATTTTTATCGTCTACATGTCTAGGTCTATGGTAATCAATAGTTATCTCTTTTTTGATTGATGATGGCCTATTTTTAAAGATAGCAACTTTAGTCCCAAGCACAGTAGCTTCAGCCACATTATGTGTTACAAACAGAATTGTTTTTTTAGTAACTTTCCATATTAATTGCATTTCTACCAACAACAAGTCTCTAGTTTGAGTGTCTAGTGCAGCAAATGGTTCATCCATCAATAAAACTCCTGGATCCATAACCAATGCACGTGCAATAGCTACACGTTGCTTCATGCCTGTAGATAATTGATAGGTATATGAATCAGCAAATTTTGTTAGTTGCATCATATCTAAATATCTTCTAGATATCTCAATTCGTTCATTTTTTGGTATTCCAGCCATTTTTAAACCAAATTCAACATTATCTGAAACCTTCAACCATGGAAAAAGTGCACCTTCTTGAAATACCATTATTCGATCAGGATCAGTATTTTTGATAGGTTTACCATCAAACAGTATTTCTCCTTTATCTGGCATTTCCAATCCTGCCACAATTCTAAGAAATGTAGATTTGCCACATCCTGATGGGCCTACTAAACAAACAAATTCGCCGTCAGAAACATCTAGGTTGATTCCGTCAAGAGCTTTTAATTTATGTCCATCATGATTAAAATATTTTATAATATTTTTTGCCACTAATTTACTCATTTAGTTCATCATCCGAGCAGTATCAAGAGCTAAATAAAATATACCTGTTAAATCATATTTTTGTCTACCAAGATATCCTAATTCATAGGCATGTTCAGCAAATGTGTATATTGAGCTATTCATCGGATCTGTAGATATTAAGATATTAGATAAAGAAACATTAATGATTTCTTCATCAAGAGAGTGGCCCATAAAATCATATAAAAACTCATCAAATATCATTTCAATCTTGTTTGGATTAGTATTAATCCAATTTATTGTTTCCATATTAGAATTAATCAGATCGTGTATCGTAGATTTATGATTATGACTATAATCAGATCTGCTTATCAATACAACTGAAGAAAATTTTTGTTCTGGCCACAAATCATGTTCATGTAATAATCTTATACCATGTAGATCTCTTACCAGTATTGTAGCCCATGGTTCAGATACCCATGCAGCATCTATTTCATTTTTACTGAATAATGTATATATGTCAGAATTAGAGATATTTAATATATAAACAGAGCCACCTTTGTCTACAGGCTTCAGCTCATTCTCATACAAATATGTACGTAAAGATATATCTTGTGTATTTCCAATTTGTTGTGCAGCAATCCTTTTACCTGACAAATCAGATATTGAGGTTATGTTAGATGCAGGATGAGATACAAAGCTTATTCCTCCAGATGCAGCGTTAGAAATTATTTTGATTCCATGTTTATCAGATTTTATAAATCCGTTGATAGAAGGGCCTGGACCTACATATGCTACATCTACGGATTTAGAAAATAAAGATTCTATTACTTGCGGTCCACTTTCAAAGAGTTTTTCTTGTATTTCTAGATTATTCATATTGTTTGAAAAAATATTTGTTTCTGTTCCCACGATTGGCAATATATGACCAACATTAGGAAAATATGCCAAAATCAATTGATTTTGGGTGTCAATATTATTATTAATTAAGACAGATACTACTACTAAGTTTATTATCATAAATAATACAAATAATAATTTTATTTTCATGTATAAATATAACTATTACAAGTTAAATAATCATTTGATTTAATACGAATCAATATATTCATAAATTCAAAAGTTATTTAATTATTGATTTGGTAGATAAAGCAGTAGTGGCTTTTTCAGGAGGATTAGATACAACAGTAGTTGTAAAATACCTTCAAGAAGAATACAATTTAGATGTAGTTACCGTAACAGTAGATGTAGGTCAAAATGAAGATTATGAAGATATTGAATATAAAGCAAAAAATCTTAATGTAAAAAATCATTACAATTTGGATTGTAAAATGGAATTTGTACACAATTACATTTTTCCTTCTATAAAAGCTAATTCACTATATCAAAAAAAATATTGTTTAGCAACAGCGTTAGCAAGACCTTTAATAGCTAAGAAATTGGTACACATAGCAAAAAAAGAAAATGCAGATGTCATAGCTCATGGATGTTCTGGCAAAGGAAATGATCAAATTAGATTTGACATAACATTACAATCTGAATCAAATTTACCTATAATAGCCCCAATAAGAGATTTAAATTTAAATAGAGAACAAGAATTACGATTTGCAAAAAAACACGGAATTAAAATAGAGAAACTTGCTAAAAGATTTAGTATTGATCAGAACCTTTGGGGAAGATCAATAGAAGGCGGTGTTTTAGAAGATCCTTATAACGAACCTGAAGAAGATTTATTTTTATGGACATCTACAAAACATTTTCCAGAAGAGCCCACATATTTAGAAATTGAATTTGAAGAAGGAATTCCAATATCAGTCAATAATGAATTTAGAGAAGAACCTGTTCAATTAATTAAGTATATTAATGACAAAGCTGGAAGACATGGAATAGGCATAGTAGATCATATAGAAGATAGGATTATTGGAATGAAATCACGTGAGATATATGAAACACCAGCTGCAATGTGTTTGATTGATGCGCATTTAGACATTGAGAAAATGGCTCAAACCAACCATGAAATTAGATTTAAGACTATGGTAGATGATGAATGGGCAAGATTAATTTATTCAGGCTTATGGGACGAACCTTTGAAGAAAAATTTAGATATATTTATAAATTCTACTCAAAGAAATGTTACCGGGTCTGTTAAAATAAAAATGTACAAAGGTAATTCACGTATAGTAGGTAGAGAATGTAAAAAATCTTTATACAACAAGAATATGATTACATATGGAAGTGATTCTGATTTTGATCAACGTCTGTCTTCAGGATTTATAAAATTATGGGGAATGCAATCAACAGAAGCTAATAAATTACAAAAAAATGTTTGAATTGGAATAATGAATTGTCCAGAATGTGATGCTGCACTAAAAATTCCAAAAGATGCAGATATCGGAGAAATAATTTCTTGTTCAGATTGTGGATCTGAATTTGAAATTTCCAAAAATAATAATGGTAAAGATATAGAACTAAAACAAGCAGAAAATGTAGGAGAGGATTGGGGTGAATAATTGGCAAATGTGGCCATCATATTTGATAGAATAAGAAAAGAAGAAAAACTACTGAAATCAGAAGGAATGAAGATGGGTCATAACGTCATACTAAAGGATGTGAAAAACGTGCAAATAAATACAATGTCATCTACTGAGTATTTTGGAGATATCGCCATAGGGAGATGTATAAGTTATTTACGAGGACTGCATTTTACTTCTTGTTTAGAGTTTTTAAACATCCCTGTTATAAATAAGTATGACGTCATGAATATATGTGGTAATAAATTATTTACTACATTATTTTTGAAGAAACATAATATACCCACACCAAAAACATATTTTGCATTTTCACAAGAATCAGCAAAGAAAAGTATAGAAAATATAGGGTATCCATTAGTCATGAAACCAATCATAGGAAGTTGGGGCAGAGGTGTAGTATTGTTGAAAGATAAAGACACTACAGAAGCGTTACTAGAAATGAGAGATATTAATAATGGTCCTTTTGATAGATTATATTACTTACAAGAATTAGTAGCACGCCCTCCAAGAGACATTAGAGTCATTATAGCAGGAGATAATATTTTAGCTTCTATGTATAGAGAATCTCCAAATAATAATTTTAAAACAAACATTGCGTGTGGAGCGTCTCCCGTAGTTTGTAAAATCACTAAAGAAATTGAAGAAATATGTATAAAAATATCTAATGTCATGAAAAACAGTATTTTAGGAATAGATCTGATGGAAGATAAAAAAAATGGTTTAGTGGTACATGAAATAAATAGTACTATAGAGTTTTCAGGTTTAATGCAAGTAACAGAAAAGAATATACCAATGGAAATAATGCGATTTGCATTAAATTTCGCGAGGAAATAAATTACACCAATATGACATAAAGATAATGAGGATTGGTGTTATAGGTGCATCCGGATATGTAGGAGGAGAAATAATACGTTTATTATTAAGTCATCCAAAAGTAGACGTAAATATTGTTACATCAAGGCAACATGCTGGAAATTATCTACACAGAATACATCCAAGTTTAAAAAGTTTTACAGATCTAGTATTTTCAGAACTAGATTATAGTAAGATATCCGATAAATGTGACTTAGTTTTTACAGCAGTACCACATGGCAATGCATTAGAAATAGTGAAAAACCTATATGATCTAGGAATAAAAGTGATAGACTTAAGTGCGGATTATAGATTACATAATGCTGATGACTATGAAAAATGGTATAAATTTAAACATCCATATCCAAAATATTTAAGCAAATCAGTTTTTGGCATTCCTGAAATACATAGAGATGAGATCAAAAATGCAAATTTAGTGTCATGCCCAGGCTGCATGGCAGTAACATCGATACTTGCATTATATCCTCTAGTTAAGAACAATATAATAGATAAAGAACATATTGTAGTAGACTCAAAAATAGGATCTTCAGGAGCAGGTGCAAATGTAGTTTTGGCTACGCAGCACGCGATGAGAGCTGGTGTGATTAGACCATACAAGCCAGCAAATCATAGACATACTGGTGAAATACAACAAGAGCTTGATGAAATTGCTAAAACTCATGTTAACATATCTATGAGTCCGCATGCAGTAGACATAGTGAGGGGAATACTTTGTACTAGCCATACATTTCTAACTAAAGATATAATTGAAAAAGATCTTTGGAAAATATATAGAAATGAATTTCAAAATGAGAAATTTATAAGATTAATTCGTGATAAAAAAGGATTTTATAAATATCCAGATCCAAAATTTGTAGTAGGATCTAATTTTTGTGACATTGGTTTTGATATAGATTATGATAATAAAAGATGTATTGCATTATCAGCATCAGATAATCTTATGAAAGGAGCAGCTGGATCAGCTATCCAGAATATGAATATAATGTCCAATTTTAATGAAAATGATGGCATTTCATATTCGCCTTTAACACCAGTATAAAAAATGATTACTGTTAAGATAGGCGGAAGTGTATTTGATGAGTTACATGAAACAATCATGTGCGACATAAAAGATGTTATAAGAAATAACAAAATTGTTTTTGTTCATGGAGGAGGCAAAGAGGTGTCAAAAGCATGTGAGAAGATGGGCATAGAACCAAAATTTTTAATATCTCCAAGTGGAATAAAAAGCAGACACACAGATAAAGAAACCATAGAAATTTTTACTATGATAATGGCTGGAAAAATAAACAAAACCATCACTAAATTACTCCAAAAAAATAATATCAATGCTTTTGGAATATCTGGAATAGATGGAAATTTAATTCAAGCAGATCGTAAAAAAAAATTAATGATTGTTAATGAAAAAGGACGCAAACAGTTTGTAGATGGAGGGTATACAGGTAAGATAAAAAATATCAATACATCAATATTAAATTTGTTATTAGATAACAACTACATTCCAGTAATAGCACCCATTGCAGTTAGTGAAAACTATGAATTCCTTAATGTAGATGGGGATAGAGCTGCATCAAATATATCAGGTAGTTTAAAAATGAATGATTTACTATTTTTGACTAATGTAGATGGGTTATTTATCAATGATAAATTAGTTAATGAGATAAGCTATGATCAGATTAAAAAAATTCGAAATAAAATCGGCCACGGTATGGAAAAAAAGATTTTGGCAAGCATAGAAGCAATAGATATGGGGGTAAACAGAATTATAATTGCAAATGGTAAGAAAAAAAATCCCATAAGATCAGCTTTAGAACATCACAAATGTACGGTTATTCAAAAATGAATGAAGATAAATTCATGGGACAGTTATACCAAAAGTTTCCTGTAACTATTGAGAAAGGATTTGGATCAAAAGTAATAGACACAAATGGTAAAGAATACATAGATTGTATGTGTGGATATGGAGTAGCTTTAACTGGACATGCAAATCCACGTGTGGTGAATGCAATACAAAAACAATTGAAGAAAATAATTACTGTACATGGGTCTATATATAATAAAACACGTGAAGAATTTTTGGAAAATCTTATTAAAGTTTCTCCTAATGAATTATCAAATGCATATTTAAGTAATAGTGGTTCAGAAGCTGTGGAGGCTGCAATAAAATTTGCTAGAAAGTTTAGTAAAAAAACAGGCATAATATCTATGAGCGGAGCATATCATGGAAAAACTTTAGGAGCACTTTCAGTAACGCATAATTCTAAATATAAAGTAGCGTTTCAACCATTATTAAAAGATGTTACATTCTCTAGATTCAATGATATTGAATCACTACAATCTTTAATCAATGCCAATACAGGCACAATAATTTTAGAACCAATACAAGGAGAGAACGGAATATATTTGCCAACAGATGAATTTCTACAACAAGTACGTCAAATATGTGATGAAAATAGTATTGTATTGATTTTTGATGAAATACAGTCAGGTTTAGGCAGGACTGGCAAAATGTGGGCTTCTGAACATTGGAAAACTATTCCAGATATAATGTGTTTAGCAAAAGGAATAGCAGGAGGTTTACCAATGGGAGCTACACTTACAAGACCAGATATAATTGCGTGTATAAGAAAAGGCGAACATTCGTCAACATTTGGTGGAAATCCTCTTTCATGCGCTGCAGGAAATGCCGTGATAGAATCCATAATCGAAGATAAATTACTAGAAAATGTAAATAAAATAGGAACTAAATTACGATCAGGTTTGGAAAATCTTAAAAAAAATCACAACAGTATCAGAGAAATAAGAAGCAAAGGACTTATGGTAGGAATAGAAATGAAATTTGATATTAAACAAATTATTTTAGATGGTATTAATAATGGTCTTTTATTACTATATTCAGGTAGAAATATAATCAGATTATTACCACCATTAATACTAAATGAAGAAAACGTTATAGAGATATTAAATATTTTAAATATATTATTTACAAATGAGGAGAAACGTAGAAATGCACAGAGATAAAATAGATGAAAATATATTAACATTATTAAGAAATGATGCACGTGAATCATTTGTAGATATTGGTAAAAAATTGAAGCTGTCAGAATCAGCAGTACGGCGTAGAGTGAAAAATCTTATTAATGAAGGGATTATCAAGAAATTCACAATAGACGTAGAAGAATCAAATAAAACTAGTGCAGTTGTTTTGATCACTGTTCATTCCACAACAGATACATCGAAGATTTCATCTCAACTCATGAATATCAGCAGTATAAAAACAATATATGAAATAACTGGCCAATATGATATAATAGTGATTATAAATGCAAAGAATATTATTGAAATAAATAATTGTATTGATTCTTTACGAAAAATTTCAGGTATTTCCGACACAAATACAGTAATTATTCTTAAAACGATATTATAACTAATATGAATATTTTAGTATGTATTATTAACAAATTAATCATGATATGTTTATATTTTATTCTTAATTAACTAAATTAGTTATGATTAAGACGAATTTCTATGCAGAAAAATATAACAGATGTAATGACATTAAAAATATTAAAATTTTAGATAGTACATTAAGAGAAGGAGAGCAGCACCCAGGAGTGTATTTTACAAATAAACAACGCATACAAATTGCATGGATGTTAGATTATTTCGGAGTAGATCAAATAGAAATATCACCAGTAGTGTCGGTAGATCATCTGACAGCTACAAAAACAATTATAAAACAAGGATTAAAGGCAGACATAGTTGCTCATGTCAGAGCGTTAAAAAGTGATATTGACATAGCGTTGAAATGCGATTGTATTTGGATTGCAACATATTTAGGTATTTCAGATATACATTTAAAAGATAAATTAAGAATGACGAAAGAAGAAGCGTTAGAAAGATCTATAGATGTAGTAGAATATGCTAAGAAGCATGGATTGAAGATGAGATTCACTGTTGAAGATGGCAGTAGAGCTAACCCTGAATTTTTAATAAAAGTGTGTAAAGCTATAGAAAATGCAAATGTAGATAGAATCAGTTTGCCAGATACAGTAGGCATATTACATCCTGCGGGCATGTATAGATTCGTCAAAAATGTAAGATCACAAATAAAGACTCCACTAGATATACATTGTCATAATGATGTAGGATTTGCATTAGCAAACTCATTTGCAGCATGTGAAGCAGGTGCGGATCAAATCCATACAACAATAGATGGAATAGGAGAAAGGACAGGAATACCTTCTTTAGCTGAAGTTGCAATAGCATTATCATATTTATATAAAAAAAAAAATGATTTTAGGTTAGATATGTTAGTAGATCTTTCAAGATTAATTGAACAATATACTAAAATTAAACCGTATGATTCCAAACCAATAGTTGGATCGTCGGCTTATAAACATAAAGCTGGAACACATTTGGCAGCTGTTTTAAAAAATCCTGCAGCATATGAAATAATACATCCTAGGACAGTAGGGAATAAACGTAAAATAGTTTTTGGAGAACTAGCTGGAAAAACTGGAGCTGCTTATTTATTATCTATATTAGGAGTAAAAAACAACAAAAAAATAGCAAAAGAAGTAGCTATAGCACTTAAAAATTTAAGAATGGGAGATTTAATCGAGGTTCCGTTAGATATAGAGCAACAAAAAAGTAATTAACAACCAAATAAAAATTATTAAGATGACACAATGTCCTGAATGCGATTTCAATATTTCAATACCAAAAGATTCCCTAGAAGGTGAAATTGTGACATGTCAAGATTGTGGATCTAGTTTTGAAATTATGAAAAGCTCAGATGATTTTAAACTGAAACCAGCTCAAACAGTAGGAGAAGATTGGGGCCAATGACGGAATCAATTACAGTTTTGTATGATACCATAAGATGGGAAGAAAAAGCATTAGTAAAATCATGTGAAAAAAATAACGTAGATATAAATATGATAGATTGTAAAAAATTAATTTTAAATTTGGATAAAAAGCAAGAATATAAAAATGTCTTACAAAGATGCGTTAGTTATTATAGAAACTTACATTCTACTGCAGCATTAGAAGGGCTTGGAGCTAACGTAATAAACTGTTTGAATACAGCTGTTTGTGCAGGTAATAAGCTATTTACACATATGCTTCTAAAAAAAAAGGGTATAAAAACACCATTCGCCTCAATCGCATTTTCTAAGGAAAACGCAATTGAGATATTAGAAAAATTCGGATATCCACAGGTTATAAAACCAACAATAGGAAGTTGGGGAAGAATGATTGCAAAGATAAATGACAAAGAGTCAGGAGAATATATAATCGACAATAGAGAAACAATGCATCCAATATATCAAATTCACTATATAGAGGAATTTGTAAAACGACCTCCGAGAGACATAAGAGCTATTATGATAGGAGACGCCATAGTAGCTGCAATTTATAGGTATTCAGGATCCAAAAATTGGAAAACAAACATGGCGTTAGGTGGAAAAGCCGAAGAATGTAAAATAACTAATGAAATGGAACAGATATGTTTTAAGGCTAGAGATGCAGTACATGGTCAAATATTGGGGATAGACATGATGGAAAGTCAAGATAGAGGTTTATTAGTTCACGAGATAAATAACACGACAGAATATAAAAATACAGTACGCGTATGTAATGTAGACATACCAAAAATGATCGTGAATTATATCAAAAGTTTTAAAAAGTAAAAATTGGATTCCAGTGAGATCATAGATAAACAATTTGCTATAAAAATATTAGAAAGATCATTAAAATTATATACACCTTCATTAAGGGAAAAACCATTAGCAGAATTTATAGCAGAACAATGTTATGATTTAGGATTCGAGGATATTAGAATAGACGACGTTGGAAATGTGATAGCTAGAAAAGGCAATGGATCTCCAAGAATTTTATTATGTGGACATATGGATACAGTTCCTGTGGAAATAAAAGTTATGAAGGAAGGCGATAGTTTATTTGGTCGCGGATCTTCAGATGCAAAATCTTCTTTAATTGCTATGTTACTGGCTACGTCATTAATAAAGGAAGACGTAGGCACCATAACATTTGTGGGAGCTGTAGACGAAGAAGGAAATGCGACTGGCATAAAAAATATCATGAAGCAAAAACATGATTTTGATTATGCAGTATTTGGAGAACCCAGTGGATTAAAGCAAATAACAATTGCATATAAGGGAAGATTGGCTATAAATTTACGAATAAATGTAAAAAGTAGTGCACATGCAAGTGCTCCATGGCTTTCCAAAAATGCAATCGAAGAAGCTATAATGATATCATCAACAATAAAAAAAGCTCTAGAATCTGATCAACGTGATCAAAAAAAAAGCATGATAATCACAGCATCTATAACAGAAATTAAAGGCGGGAGTAGTCACAACGTAACACCCAAAGAATGTCATGTGACATTAGATATTAGAATCCCTGTTAGCACTGATTGTAAATCAATAGAAGAAAAATTGGCGCGTTTAATATCAAATATTTCTAATACCAAGGATATAGAAATATTTTATTCTATACTGGATGAGACAGAACCATTTGAAACATCACATAATTCTTCATTAATAAGGGCATTCACATTAGGAATATTAGATGTAGAACGCACACTTCCAACACTAATAAGAAAAACAGGTACAGGAGATATGAATATAGTAGGGAACCAAATGAAGATACCCATAATATCATATGGTCCTGGAGATCCTCACGAATCACATACATTAAATGAAAAAGTTTCCATAAATGAATATTTACGTGGAATAGAAATTCTACAAAGAAGTTTAGTACATCTAAAAAGGCTCCACAGTAAAAGAAAGTAAAAATGTTATGGTTTATAGGAACTGGAATATCAGGATATACATCATTAACAGTAGAAGCATTGGATATAATTAAGAAAGCTCATTATGTATACTTGGAACAGTTTACTAGTCCAATCAAACATGCATTTGTAAATGAAATAAAAGAAATAACAACAAGCAAGTTTATTATGGCCCCTAGATGGAAACTGGAGGATGGAAATGAAATTTTAAAAAATGCAAAAAATAAAAATGTTGTAGTGTTGGTTTATGGAGATCCATACGTTGCTACAACACATATAGATCTTAGGATAAGAGCAAATAGGGAGAAAATAAAAACAAAAACAATTCATGCTTCATCTTCAATAACATCAATTATTGGAGAATGTGGACTGCACCATTATAAGCTAGGTCGTATTACAACGATAATAAATAATTTAAAAATGACTTATACTCCATATCATGTTATTTATAGAAATATGATAGAAGATAATCATAGTGTATTATTATTAGAATTCAATTATGACAAAAAATTTTTTTTGGATCCAAAAACTGCATTAAATAATTTATTAGCAATAGAGAAATTAGAAAAAAGGAAAGTTATAACTGCGAACACATATGCAATAGTTGCTTCACGTGTTGGATATGAAGATCAGAATATAATAGCTGGTAAAATATCAAGTTTATGCAAAATTAATTTTGGAGATCCACCACACACTATAATTATCATAGGATCTTTGCATTTTACAGAGCATGACGCAATAAAAAATTTGTTAATGTGTACAGATGAACCCATAAGTAATTCTAGTAATTTGAAAACAATAACAGAACAATTATTGAATGCATATATTCCAAAGTTAAATGAAACAGTAAATCATTTGTTACACACCTGCACAGAAAAAGAAATAATAGACTTATTGGATAATGCAATTTCATATTCAAAAGATGCTCGTCAATTTTTTATAGACAGACAGAATGAAATTGCGATGTTGAGTATAGGATATGCTGAAGGTTTGGTAGATGCGTTAAAATTTATGAGTGGTAGTGTAAAACTTAAAAGATTTGGTTAATATTCTCATCATATCAGTGAAATGTAATTGTGTTTAAACAAAATAGACAAAATGATAATGTCATCAATCTATGTAAATTCTATTTCTAAATATACGTCAGATATAGGATTACTAAATGCTATTACATATGAACAAACGGAATGTATAATCTCAATATTAAAAAATCTTATAAAAGACGGATTTGTGTGTCCAAATAAAAAAAACTTAACTAAAAAAGGAAGATCGTCAATAAAAGTTGTGCTTACTGGAGGAGTTTTTGACATAATTCATCCTGGCCATATATATACATTAAATTCAGCAAAGGTATTGGGCGATGTTTTAATTGTGGTGATTGCAACAGACAAAACTGTAACAACATTGAAACGAAAAAAACCTCTACATAACCAAGAGCAAAGATGCTCATTAATAAATTCTTTAAAAATGGTAGATTTAGCTATTGTTGGTAGTGAAAAAGATATATTCACAACTGTAAAAGATATAAAGCCAGAAATAATTGCTTTGGGATATGATCAAACTCATCAAGAAAAATACATAACTAATGGTTGTCGAAAATTAAATCTCAATGTAAAAATAACAAGACTATATTCTCCGGTGCCAGAAATATCTAGTTCTAAAATAGAAAAGAATGCTAAGCTAATCAGATAGATTAATTTTAATTACAATTTCAGATCGATTTGATATTTTAGCAACATCTCTCAAATAGTTTTGTGAAATTATTTCGATGATGGAATTATCATGGTGAGTACGTTCTAAAAATATTAAATGACAGTCTATAGATTTATTTAATATAGCTTTGAAACATTTAACCCACCCATATGTTCTTACTCCATCTGAAAATCCATTTATTATAATACAGTTAGATTTGCAAAGATGTTTAATTGCGTCCACATATATAATTTCATTGAGTTTAACATTTAATGTTCCTGGAAATGGAATGTATCCTATTTTTGATTTAAATTGATCAGTATAACCTGGCAATGACATATAATATGCGCCTTCGCCCATTCCGGACACCAAAAATCCTTTTAATTCAATAAACGATAAAATTGATTTCATGCTATCTTGAAGTAGATCAGATAAGATTTTTATTTCTCTATATCCTTCATCAGTAATCTTGACATATGTATGTCTGTTTTTTATTATTCGTTCAATGAATTTGTGTTTTTCTAGTTCCGACAAATGTTTTGAAGCTGCTTGTTGTGATTTATTAATATTTTTTCCTAATGACGTAGTAGTTATAGAAACAAAATTATATCTAGCACCCATAGTTAAGAGGTGTGTAAGTGTCATAAGATGTTGAATTTTTAAATTTATCATTAATATTATGTAAGACCTAGTTGTGAAAATGTTTTTAAATATATGTCATTACGGTTAGTTAGTTTAGCCATTCTATGTCCAACTATGTAACTAATACCTATTTGTTTTGCACTATCTAACAATCTTTGAGTTATTATACCATCCAGAATAAGATATTTAATTCCAGAATGAGTAGAAAGTTTATTTACCAATTCGCTTATCGGCACTTTAAAAATTTCTTTTTGTTCATCATCAATAGCTACAGCCTCTAACGTTTCATTTAATTTGGGGTATATTTTAGATACCAAATCAATTACATATTGATCATCATCGTTATTGTTAACATTAGGTTTAGTAACTTGGTTCAGTTCTGCTGTTGTTTTTTTAAGAATGTCAACAATTTGCTGTGGTGTCAATTCTTCAACTTCTGCCCCCTCATAAGCACGATGTATGATGTCTATATGTACTATAGATTTCAATTCTTTGAGTATAAAACTGCCTGCTCGATCACCGTCCAAAAATGCCACGATTTTGTCTTTAGACTCACATAATTCTTTTATAGATTCATCAATTTTAGCTCCCTCAATAGCAATAGCATTATCATAGCCAGCTCGAAGTAAATTTATTACATCAGCTCTACCTTCAACTAATATAATCCATGATGAATTATATATTCCAGCACCACAAGGTAATTTTTCTTTGCCATAAGTAGTTAGTTTATTAGAATTAGATTCATGTATTACTTTTAACATTGTATCACCTTCACTTATTGTTTTAGTAGACCATTTTTGTTTAATTTCTTTGGCGCGCCTCACTATATCATCTTTTTTAGATGCCCTAACATCATCAATAGATAGTAATTTAAAGTGACAGTCAAATGGTCCTACTTTATCTATGCTTTCAATTGCAGCTGCTAATAATGCACATGTATCTATATCTGTACTCATAGGAATGAGAGCGTTGCCAAGAGTGGTATTAGTTGTTGTGGATGTGTTTACTTCTATTCTACCAACTTTGGATATTCTTTGTAATTCATTGAGATTCATCTCTGGTCCTAATAACCCTTCAGTTTGACCAAAGATTGCACCTATAAGATCAGCTCTCTCTACCAATCCATCAACTTCAAAAGACAATCTAACGTTATATTTGACAATTCCTGATTGAGGCAATACGCTAATTACTCCTTTTATTACTATATTATTTTTTAATTAATGTCATATTTACTTAATAGAATATTATTAAATACAATAGCATACAGGTGTGAACATAAGCTAATCGTTTTATTCAGTACTAAACGAATGTCCACACGAGCAAGATTTTGTTACATTAGGATTGTTTATTTTAAATCCAGAACCCATAAGACTCTCAATGTAATCAACATTCGCACCTTTCAAATGTTCTTCACTATAACTATCAATAAGTAGTTTAACACCTTCTACTTCAATAACTTTATCATCACTATCAGGTTTCGATTCAAATCCCATGCCATAAGAAAGACCAGAACAACCACCACCTTGAACATAGACTCTTAGATATTCTGGACTATCTTTTTCATCTTTCATAAATTCATGTATTTTTTCTGCAGCTTTAGGAGTAACAGTAATAATTTGCTGTGTATTACAATCATTAATCATACTAGCAGTAATTAGTAACTATAACTATAATAATCTTTCCTAGTAAGCTCATTTCTTTGATTTATTAACAAATTCCACCATTCTATTTTTTCGATCTTCATGTGTAAAACAATTACGCCATGCTAGTAATTCAATATTAAGACCTGTATTAAGATCTGCGTTACTGCCTTTATTAATTGCCAATTTAGACATACGTACACCCATAGATGAATTTGCAGAGATCGTTTTTGCCAGTGTAATGCATCGATCAAGTAACATATCATGTTCTACAACATCGTTAACTAAGCCAATTATCTTAGCTTCGTCTGCTTTAACTAATCTACCAGTAAAAATTAATTCTTTGGATTTTGCAATTCCAATTATTTTCATTAAGCGTTGTGTGCCACCCCATCCAGGAGGCACTCCCAAAGTGACTTCAGGTTGACCCATTCGAGCTTTAGTAGAAGCTATTCTAATATCACAAGATAAAGACAGCTCACATCCACCACCCAATGCAAATCCATTTATTGCAGCAATAGTTGGTTGTTTAATATTTTCTACAGTATCTGTTAACAGTTGTCCCAATTTAGCATATTGCTCAGATTGATTTGCAGATATTTTAGACATATATTCTATATCAGCACCAGCAGAGAATGCTTTATCTCCAACTCCTGTAATAATTATGACTTTGATATTTTCATCGTTTTCAATTTTTTGGAATAGTTGTATAAGTTCATTTGCAACTTCAATATTCATTGCGTTAAGTTTATCTGGTCTATTTATCTTTATCAGGCAAATACCATTTTCATCTGTGGATGTTAGAATGAATGACATGTGAAATTATTCCTGCAGATGAAACTTAAATGTTTAGGTTACTTTGCCCCATTGTGATAGCGCAGATGCCGCTGCAACCCAAGTTCGTATATCATCATATACAGGCACGGATTCTCTTTCTATCAATTGAGAGATTTTTTTCGTGTAAGGACCGCCATTGCCTCCAACAAGTATTGGTTTTTTTCCATTGAATTCTGACAAATATTTAATGATTGTTTCTTCTAATGGATCGTCTTGGAATACAAACCATGGCATGATTATATCAACATTAGGATCATCAATAAATTGTTGTATAGTGAACTTATAATCGTCTGCATTAGCACCTCCTGTGACATCTATAGGATTACCATTTCCAATAACATAAGTAGCTGGAAAATGAGATTTCATGTTTTGCAATGTCTTTTTGTTAACATTTGCTAGTTTAAGACCCAATCTATCAAAATGATCTATAGCTCCAATCATTGGACCAGCACCATTACTACATAAAGCAACACGATTACCTTTCGCACGAGGTTGCCAGGACAATGCTTTTGCAACACCTGTAAGTTCTTGATAACTATCAACAGATATAATTCCAGATTGTTTGAACGCGCCCATTATTATCTCGTTTGAACCTCCCAATGACCCAGTGTGAGATTGCGCTTGTTTAGCACCTGCAGATGTTCTTCCACTTTTCCATATAACTATGGGTTTTTGCTTGTTTTTCATTACACATTTTGCAGTATTAATAAATTTTCTACCATCTCCGAATCCTTCTACATATAATGCAATAACCTGAGTCTGTGGGTCGTCTGACAAATACCAGATCATGTCAGCTTCATCCACATCAGATCTATTTCCATAGCTTATCATTTTAGATAGACCAAACGAATTTGCAGTCTCTAAAAAGCTGATTCCCATAGTACCGCTTTGAGATAAGAATGCCACGGGCCCCAATTTAGAGCGTATCATTCGCTCCTGCCCTTGAAATGCACAGTCTAATCTATTAGCTGCGTTAAACATGCCAATACAATTAGGTCCTATTATTCTGATTTTGTGTTTAGAAGATAAGTATTTGATACGTTTTTCATATTCTGCTCGTTCGCCGCCTAGCTCTTTTCCACCTCCAGAAACAATAACAATGTTATGTATGTTTTTTTGTGCACATGATTCTATTATTGGAGGTATTACTGATAGATCTACACAGATAACAACAAGATCTACATTGGATTTTATTTTATCTAGACTAGAATAACATTTAATCCCAAGTATTTCTTTTTGTTTAGGGTTAATAGGATATATTTTACCTTTATAGTCATGTTTCGCTAAACTATCCAATACTGAATTACCTATTTTACCAGGTGTTGAAGAAGCTCCTACCAATGCAATGGATTTAGGAGTAAAGAATTGCTCCATGAAAGTAGAATTAGGTTTGGTTTTAGATATAGAATGCTCTTTGATTTGTTTACTGAGAATTATTTTTGCATCTACAACACGATATGAGTTTTCATAACAAACAACTGGATTAAAATCAATACTTTCATAATGATTTGCGTTATCTACACCAAGTTTACTTATTTGTAATAATGCTTTAGCCAGCATATTGATATTTACTGATATGTTACCTCGATAACCATTTAACAATTTGAAGCTTTTTAATTCATGCAACATTGATTTAGCATCATTCATGGTTATTGGAAGGAGCCTGAATGAAACATCTTTGAATATTTCGGTAAGAATTCCTCCTAGTCCTACCATTATTGTAGGTCCAAATTGTGGGTCATTTTTCAAACCAACTATTAATTCTACACCTTTCGGTAACATTTTTTCCACCAAAACTCCATCAAAATTTTTAATTTTTTGTTTAGATGGGATTTTACTCATTTCATCAAAGGTAGTTTTAACGTCTTTGATTTTGTTTAATCCAATTTTTACTCCTCCTACATCAGTTTTATGTAGTATTTGCGGGGAGACTATTTTCATTACTAATGGAAATCCTATTTTCTGAGCTATTTTAGCGGCTTCGTTTGATGATTTAGCTAACGCATATTCTGGTACAGAAATACCATATTTTTTTAAAATTGTTTTAGATATGTTTTCAGTGATAATTTTATGATCTGTTGTCATTGCATCATCAAAGATTTTTTTAACATAATCCATGATTATCGAACAAACAATGAATTGTTATTTAAACTTTCATTAATTTATTAATATAACAAAGTTGATTTTAATAATTACAATCTTGAATTTTAATTGTTAAAATTATAATTTTTATAAAATATATGATAAAATAAAACACGCATTAGTTACGAATTTGTTAATAGGTCTACAACATTAGCTAATTTTATACATATAAAATAATCAGTAAAAAACATGATAAAAAATCAGCAAATCAGTTAATTATAAAATATAGAAAGATATTAACTATAATATTATTATGCATTAATCTAACTAGCAACAAATTTAAATACATTGCATATACAAAAATTGTATTCATTGTCACGATTAGATCCATGGAAAAATGCTACAAAGCAGCTTGATGATGCGTGTAGATTATTAAATTTAAGTGATGATTTACGAGAATATTTAGCTCAACCAAACAAAGTCCTCAGGGTTAAATTACCTGTAAAGATGGATAACGGCAATATGAGAATATTTACTGGATTTAGGAGCCAACATAATAATGATCGTGGCCCATATAAAGGCGGTATAAGGTTTTTTGATCCAGATGGCGGTATAGAATATATGGAACGTGAAGTAATGGCACTTTCAGCATGGATGACATGGAAATGTGCAATTATTGATGTGCCTTTTGGAGGTGGTAAAGGAGGAGTTTTCGT
The DNA here is from genome assembly GCA_011523285.1 of Nitrosopumilaceae archaeon. Classification (GTDB taxonomy): domain Archaea; phylum Thermoproteota; class Nitrososphaeria; order Nitrososphaerales; family Nitrosopumilaceae; genus WTHC01. Next base: position 24,930 of record WTHC01000050.1, read on the forward strand.
GAATCCTAAGAAGGAAAAACTGAGCCCAAATGAAATGGAACGAATAACAAGAAGATTCGCATATGCAATATCAGAAATAATAGGCCCTAAGAAAGATATCCCAGCACCAGATGTATATACCACAGGAACAGAAATGACGCAAATAATGGATACATTCAGTAAATTAGAAGGAACATACGAACCAGGAGTAATAACTGGAAAACCTATAAACCAAGGTGGATCTTTAGCTAGAGATGTAGCTACAGGGCTTGGATGTGTGTATTGTATAAGAGAAGCTTGCAAATCAATAAAAATGAAAGTCAACGGTATGCATGTAGCTATTCAAGGTTTTGGCAATGCAGGCATTTTTGTAGCTGAATATTTAGAGAAAATGGGCGCTAAGATAATAGCAGTTAGCGATTCACAGGGAGGCATAATAAGTAAAAATGGATTTAATGTGAAAAAATTAGCTGAATATAAACAAAAAACTAAATCTGTTAATGGTTTTATTAATAGTAAAAAAATCACCAATAAAGAATTATTAACAACCAAGTGCGATGTTTTAGTACCAGCAGCGTTAGAAAATCAAATAGATGTAAAAGTTGCAAATAACGTAAAATGTAAAATTATTGCAGAAGCTGCAAATGGACCAACATTACCAGATTCTGATGACATATTATATGATAAAAAAATTATAACAATACCAGACATATTAGCAAATTCTGGAGGGGTTTATATATCATATCTAGAATGGGTTCAAAATAACATGGGATATTATTGGACTCGCGAAGACGTAATTAGTAAAATGGAGCAAAAAATAACAAACAGCTATAAAATAATTTCAAATTTCTCAAAAAAAAATAAAATAGATATGAGAAAAGCTGCTATGGCAATAGCTGTAAGCAGAGTAGTAGATGCATTCAAAGTTAGAGGCATATGGCCATAAATTATTTCGTATAAATTATTTATATCTGCATATATTAAAACAACCCTTAAATTAACTAGAAAAAATCTAACAATGACTTGATGGCATCTAGAGGTTATGATATGACACCTACTATGTATTCACCAGATGGTAGAATATATCAGGTAGAATATGCTATTGAAACTGTTAAACGTGGAACATTAGCAGTAGGAATAAGAAGTAATGAGGGAGTGGTTTTAGCTGTAGAAGAAAAACCAAGGACATTACAAGTTTCTAACATAACACAGAAAATTTTTCAAATAGATCAGCATGTTGGAATAGCAGCTGCAGGATACATTCCAGATGCGCGCATTCAAGTAGATAACGCAAGATTTTTTTCACAAGGCAATAGAATAAATTATGCGGAAGCTGTGGAAATAGAATCAGTAGCTAAATATTTGGCGGATCAATCACATAAATATACACAATATGCAGGAGTGAGGCCTTATGGTGTAGCATTAATAATAGCAGGAGTGGATCAGAAAGGAAGTTCTATATACATGACAGACCCTAGTGGGATATATTTATCATATGCAGCTGTTGCTATTGGTGCAAATTCTGACGAAGTTACAAAATTTTTTGAAGATAATTATAGACAAGATATGGATTTAGGAAATGCTATAACATTAGCAATATTAGCAATCAATATAAAAAATAAAGATAAAAAAAATGTAAACAATATTAAATTAGCACGTATAACAAATGATAAAAAAACATTAGAAACAGTTACTAAAGATGATC
>WTHC01000035.1 GCA_011523285.1 Nitrosopumilaceae archaeon
ATTTAGCTACTTGTTTATTTGTTTCACATATTATAAAAGTCAATATTTTTGAAGTTCTGACTTGTGATATTGTAGAATTTTTTTTCAGTATTAAATTTTTAAGTATAACATCACCTTCAGGGTCATCTAATTCAGGTTTAGTTTCAATTATTACACGAACAACATAATTTTTCATATTGATTTATTAAATTATTAAACATAAATGTCAATCTCATCAATACTTATAAAATTATTAATGTAAACTTATGTAATTAATGACACGAAATCGATATTGGAAACTAACTATAGATGAGCTAGAAAAATCAAACTACAATTCAGATAAAGTACTTACTTGGGATATAAAATGGATAATAAAACCAGAAAAAGATGCTAAATTTATAGGTATTTTTATTTATAGAAATGGTACCCCATACAACTATGAATCAATAAACGGAATAACATATTACCACAATAACATTCAAGAGGACATATTAAATGATATTAATCAACTTCTTAAAAACAAATATGGAGGTCATGAATTAAAACAAGGGGATAGAGTATTTCTCAAAAATTCACGCGAAATCTATTCTGCTAATGAAATTACAGCATTAGCACGTGAGTTAGAAAGAAAATTAGAATCTAAAATTGTAATCACCATAGAATTTGCCAATATGAGTGAAGAAGAAAAATCAACATTTATGCTTCCAGAAAATAAATTACTGCCTATTCCTGGAAATAAATGATTATACTGAAATATATTGTTAATTGTCCGAAATAAAAGATATAAAAAAACATCTGCATGAGCTACGAAAAAGATTATTCAAAATAATTATATCAATCACAATAATTACAATTTTGATTTTAACTTTACATATAAACACAGACGACTACAGGAACATAACAATAGTATATCCAACAATAGAACCATTTAACAATATATCTATTCAACTGATTAATCATTTAAAATCAAAGCTGATTCCTGAAAATGTTGAACTCATACAAACATCTCCAGGACAAGCATTTTTTGCACAAATTCATATTTCACTTTTAATTGGAACTATAATTACAATGCCAATAATACTAAAAGAAATAATTGATTTCATGAAACCTGCGTTACACAAAAACGAAATTCAGCTAGGTAGATCCATATCATTACCAGCAGCGATTTTGTTTGTTATAGGATGTTGTTTTGCTTATTTTGTAACCATTCCATATTTATTAGAATTTTTGTACACATATGGGCAATACGCTGGCATTATGACATTTTTGAACATCACAGACTTTGTAACATTTGTTCTGCAATTTCTTTTAGCATTTGGCATATCATTTGAATTACCATTATTAATGTACGCAACTAGTAAAATTGGTATTGTAGATAAAGATTTTTGGACAAAAAATATACGATATTCTATCGTAATAATAGTGATATTTGGCGCCGTTATAACTCCAGACGGGAGTGGTATAACTATGTGGCTAGTATCAATTCCCATGATTCTGTTATATTTTATTGGGATTAAGATCGTAAAATGAATTAGTATGATTCTTAATATTAAACATTTAAATTTGATGTAAATGTCAAGTCATTGTGATATATTATAATTTTATTGTTGGTCAGGAATGGATTTTCATAATCTTGATTGCAGTTATATTTATTTTTGGCGCTAAAAAAATTCCCGAATTAGCTAAAACACTAGGCAAAGCTAAAGGAGAATATGAAAAAGGAAGAATAGAAGGCGAAAAAGAATTACATGATTTTAAAGATAAAAATTAGTCACGTTTTTCTAATTCATAGACAAAGCAATTAACAATATTTGAAGTTTCTTTAATAAATTTATTTTTGAGTAGATAATTTATGATTTTGAGTTTATTAAACTTTAGATCAATATTCATGTTCAATTTGGTTCCTTCACAAATTTCAGTGTATTTCTCCGTAATATGGCTTCCTTTACCATCGCCACCAAGTATGGAGATTTCTCTAGAAAACGGTCTGTTAATAACATATTTAGAAGTAATTATTTTTTCATCATTAAATATATTAATATGTTCTTCGGCAACATATGTTTTAGCACGAAATGACATTATTTTTATTGATAAAAACACCCTAGGTAACAAGATTTTAAAGTTGTGATGATTGGAAATAATATCAAAAATTTTATTTCTGTTCATGTGTATTGTTTTTTCAATATTAAATTTCATTAGTCACCCCAACGACAATATAAATTATGGTCTATATTAAATTGATCTAAACATTTACCTATGCCATGATCTATTATATCTAAAATTGAGTTTGGATTTGTGTAAAATTCTGTCATAGGTGGCAAAATGATAACACCAAGCCTGGATAATTTAAGCATATTTTCTAAATGAATTGCAGTCAATGGGGTTTCACGTGGCATTAGAATTAATTTTCTTGATTCTTTCATAGTTACTGTAGCAGATCTTGAAATTAATGTGTCGTCATAACCATTCGCAATACTAGCTAATGTTTTCATAGTACATGGTGTTATTATCATTCCATCAACTTTATGAGTACCACTAGAAATGTTAGCAGACAAATTATTATTGTTAATAGGATTGGAAAGAGATTGAACATATTTAATATCATATTTAGTTTCTAATGCAATACATTTGGATGCCCAATTAGTCATAATTAAATATGTTTGAATTTTAAGTTCTTTTAATACCTCTAACATTCTTATACCATATATGACTCCAGTACTTCCAGTAATTCCGATAATCAATTTCATAGAGTCTCGTATATTAAACATACTATAAAATCATTTATAGATAATAATTTTAACTTTAGATTTCACACACTACAAATAATGATTTCAATTATATTCTTAATCATAGTTGACATATTATGATAGATCCAAATAAAATTAAATTGATTGCTAAATTGTATGATGATTTCAAAATATGTGTACTTGGAAGTCATTCTGCATTAGAAATTATGGACGGTGCAAAAGATGAAGGATTGAAAACTATCGTTATTTGTAAAAAAGGTAGAGAAAAAACGTATAAAAGATTTAAAAGAATAATAGATGAAATAATCATAATAGATAAATTTGAAATGATGTTAACACCAACAATACAAAAAAAATTATTAAAAATGAATGCATTATTAATTCCACATAGAGCATTAACAGCATATTTAGGATATAAAAATATAGAAAATAATCTAAATATTCCTATTTTTGGTAATAGAATGTTATTTCAAGCAGAAGAAAGATCTGGCATAAAAAACCAATACTACCTACTAGAAAAATCTGGGATCAAACATCCGAAAACTTTTCAAGATCCTAAATTGATACAAAAACCATCCATAGTTAAAGTACAAGAAAAACAACGTAAATTAGAAAGAGCGTTCTTTATTGTAAATTCATATTCAGATTATCAAAAACAATCAACTGAGAAAATTAAAAAAAATATAATTACAAAAACTGACTTAAATAATTCGTATATAGAAGAGCTAGCAATTGGAACATATATGAATTTTAATTATTTTCATACACCGATTTCAAAAAATGTAGATTTTATAGGAATTGAAAGAAGATTACAAACAAATTTGTTTGATTATAATACATTTCCAGCAAAACAACAGATGCTAATGGATGTAGATTTACAAAATATAGAAGTGGGCCATACACCTGCAACCATACGCGAATCTTTATTAGAGAAAGTTATTTCGATGGGAGATAAATTTGTAAATGCTGTTAAAAAAGAATATCCGCCAGGAATAATTGGTCCATTTTCATTACAAAGTGTAATAACTAAAGATCTTGAAATATTTGTTTACGATGTATCTCTAAGAGTTCCTGGAAGTCCAATTATTTCCACTACAAGCCCATATACCAAATACCAATATGGAGAAACTTTTGGGGTGGGAAGGAGAATAGCTATGGAAATCAAAAAAGCATACAAGAATAATAACATAGATAAAATAGTCACATAATAAAAATACCTACAACTAAAATACCAGAATGTGAATAGGCCTTAAATGTGATAATTATTTTCACAATACATTGTAACAAAAGTATATGCAATATTATTGTATTCTATATATTATTCAATCATTCAAATTTATACTAAAAGTATTAACAAAATATAAATGTCAAATTGAATTATTTCAATACTTATTATATCTAGATAATTCTAACATTCGCTTTTTTTTAGTGTTTTTTTTCCATTCTTTGTAGTGAATTTTACATAATGCAACATGTTTGTTGTGAGAAATTACCACCAAATCAGATTTATCTAATTTATTAGTGGTTAATGAGCGTACACCTTCATTTTGACATCCAGTTACATTACAAATAGTACCTTTGGCTATGATGCCCATAATTATAGCATCTATATTACATAATATATATTTGAAAAATTTATTAGTATAATATAACATATCATTATTAAGTTATGAATAAACAAAAAAATCAACATAATACACAGGATAGTAAATTAGATAAAAATGAATCTAAAGAGAAATCCTATGCAGTAAGAATATCAATCAATGAGGATAAAAGTATTAAGATCATAAAAAAATCCAATTATATTACAACATATGAATTAGCTAAGCAAACTAATGTTAAATTATCTACGGCCAATCAATTTTTACAAAAAATGTTAAATAAAAAAATAATAAGAAAGATCGGCGGGCATAGCGGACATTATGTTTATACGGCGGAGCTTTCATAAAGTTGAAATTTATCCATATCCTTAACGTCTAAGATTTTTGTACAATTTGATATGATTTTTCCAATTAGTGTTATTTTTTTAGTTAATGTCACATCATCCATAAAAAAATAAATGCTGTTATTTAATGAATTATATGCAATATCACATTTTTGGAAATGGTTTTTAGTTTTAATCATACCAACATCTATTTGTAATGAAATAGAAAAAACATTTGGCAATATAATACGTATCATGTCATTTCTGGGTAATACTTTTTGTATTGAATTAACTATCATAGGTGCAAGATGCTTTTTTAATTGTAATTCAAATTTTATGTTTTCTACATCTAAATTTAATATCAACGTAGAAACTGAAGTTACAGTCATAATTCATAAATAAATGTTTTGAGATATTTAGTGTTTGGAATATATAACGTGAATTATATAATATATTTGCTTGTCAGAACCAAAAACATATACAAAAAGAAAAACATCTAAACTAAAGAGTATAAAAGCTATAGATACATACAAAAAAATGATATTAGAAGACGAGACTACTAATGAACAAAAAATAATGTTAGAAAAAAAGATTAAAGAAATAGAAGAAAGGGAGATAATAGAAAAAGATCCAAAATATAAGCCACATGAAATTAAATCTGAGAAGCCAAATCAGATCTTGGCTGGACCCCATACACTAACAAGATTTGAAAAAGCTAGAATAATAGGAGCACGGGCGTTACAACTTTCACTAGGAGCACCTCCATTCATTGCAATACCTAATAATATACATACATCTTTAGATATCGCTATTCAAGAATTAAAACAAAAAGTGTTACCAATAACCATAAAAAGAATTTTGCCAAATGGAGATTACCAAAATATACCTATAGATTATTTTATTTCATAATCTAATATGTAATTTTATTATTAATATAACGTTCCAGGTCCTTTGAGGAGTATGTTTTCACATTCTTTACATATTTTTTCATCTATGTTGGTTTCTAAATGATGATGTATATCACATATTAACAAACTAGATTTTATATAATTACATAATCCTATGAATTTTGCTAAGCTAGATGGAGTATATGCCATATCAGAAGCTAAATTTTCACTCAGCTCATTTAATAACAT
>WTHC01000019.1 GCA_011523285.1 Nitrosopumilaceae archaeon
GTATTGATCCCTATTGCGGATTAAAATATGATATTAAAAAAACGAATATAACATGTGAAAAAAAACATTTCTTAGATGTACAATATGACAATACTCCTTCTAATGAGTTAAAAGAATTATTTTACAGACGACGTAATTATAGAGATAATATATTTAATGAAAGTGGTGTGTGGAGATTTAGAGAATTACTAAATTTTTGTCAGATTAATACTAGTGATATTAAAACTTGTTCTGAAAATTTAGTTTCTTTAGACGGTGTAGAAGGAAAACAATCAAAACCATACCGTATGTCCAAAGTAGCAGATTTTATAGGATTGAAAAATGACAGGCTATTATTACAATTAGAAGGTTATAATCCTAGTGGATCCTTTAAAGATAATGGCATGTCAACAGCAATAACACATGCTAAAATGGCAGGGGCGACCAAAATAATTTGTGCATCTACTGGAAATACATCTGCTTCTGCAGGGATGTACACTGCAAATGAAAATATGGAATGTTATGTATACATACCGAATGAACAAATAGCGTCTGGTAAATTAAGTCAAGCATACCAATTTGGCACAAAAGTAATTAAAGTAGATGGAAATTTTGACGATGCATTTTTAAAATCATTAGAATACGCTAAAAAAATTAATGGATATACAGTAAATTCTGTGAACCCGTTTAGAATAGAAGGGCAAAAAACAATTATTTATAGATTGTTAGAACATCTAGATTGGAATGTTCCAGATTGGATAGTTTATCCTGGAGGGGCATTAGGCAATGTATCTAGTTGCGGTAAATGTTTGATGGAATTATATAAATGGAAATGGATAAAAAAAATCCCAAGAATTGCTGTGGTAAATGCAGACGGTGCAAAAACATTATATGATCTATATAATGGAAAATTCAATAATACTAAACTCAGATGGAATAATGGTAAACCAGATATCGGATTAATTGAACAATATTATAACTATTTACAAAACAAACAAATTAAACCAAATACTATGGCGACCGCAATTCAAATAAACAAACCTGCCAACATTCTCAAATGCATACGTGCATTAGAATTTACAAATGGTGTTGTGACAAAAGTGTCAGATTCAGAAATGTTAGATGGTATGGCAGTAGTTGGAATGAATGGTTTTGATTGCGAATTAGCTTCTGGCGCAGTCCCAGCAGGAATAAAAAAACTACTAGAAGAAGAAATAATCAAAAAAGATGAATTGGTATCTGGTATACTTACTGGAAGACAGAAAGATCCGTTATTATTCGTAAAATATCATAGCAACCCTCGAAATAGATTTGCAGTAACACCTATAGAAATGTAATATAGATCATACACTATTTAATTATAATTAATACATTCAAATAATTTATATGTAATTTTATTTAATAGTAATCAAAATTCAAAAATGAATATAAAATGGAATTTATATCAATAATGCATGGAGAAATAAATGGAGCTTCCGTGGATTGAGATAATTTTATTATCTTTATCCATATGTTTATCTGCGTTTTTTAGTGGACTTGAAGTAGCATTAGTAAGTATTAGAAAATCCAAAGTTTTAAAATTAGTTAAAGATAATGTAAAGGGCTCTAATGCATTACATATTTTGAAGTCTAATCCAAGTATGATGATGGCCAGTGTAAATCTTGGAAATAACTTGGTAAATGTAGCAGCTACTGCATTAGCTACTGATATCTCTATTAAAATGTTTGGTGACGAAGGATTAAGTATAGCCATTGGAGTCATGACGTTTTTATTATTAGTGTTTGGAGAAATTACACCTAAAACATATTGTAATGCAAACGCTACAAAAATAGCACTTTCATTTAGCCGTATTTTGTTATTTTTTGGATATAGTTTATTTCCAATTGTTAAGTTCTTTGAAATAATAACAAAAACTATGGTAAAATTAACAGGTAGTAGTTATATTCCACCACCATTAACAGAAGAAGAGATTAAAGGCGTTATAGATCAGGGTTTAGAAGATAATGCAATTGAGAAACAAGAAAGCAAATTAGTGCATGATGCATTGGACTTTGACGAAATAGCAATTCGTACTGTAATGACATCAAGAACACAAATGTTTACATTAAATGCAAAAATGATGCTATTTGAAGCGTTACCGCTAATTAACAAAATGGGTTATTCTAGGATACCTGTTTATGATGATAATAATAAAGACGAAATTGCTGGAATTGTACATGTACGAGATATTTTAAAATATTTGGAAGAAGGTGAAAAAATGACTCCGCTGATTAAAATTGCACGAAAACCAATATTTGCATCACGTGAAAAAAAAGTTAGTAGATTATTAAATGAAATGCAAGAAAAACAAACACACATGGCTATTGTATTAGATGAATTTGGAGGTGTAGAGGGTTGTGTCACATTAGAAGATTTAGTAGAAGAACTAGTTGGAGAAATACATGATGAAAAAGATGTCAACAAAAAAATTTTTCAAAAATTAGATAATAATACAATAATCACTAGTGGCGATATCGAAATAGATACAATAAATGAAATTTTTAAAACTCATATTCCTGATGGCGATGATTATTCTTCATTACATGGATTATTGCATGAAAAACTTGGAGACATCCCCAAAGAAGGAGATGTATTAAAAATTTCGTCATTATCAATAAACGTGAAAACAGTACTAAAAAATAAAGCTGAAAAAATAATAATTAAAAAAATCAATTAAATCATTTTGTAGCAAAATATGTTTCAAGTAGTTTTTTCTTTTGCGACATATTGAATATATTTTCTGTATGTCTGACTGCATCTTTATAATTTCTTTTAAACAACATAGCTTGTAATAAAAGATGATTTTCTGGTATGACTATGCCTGTTTGATCATCAGAATAACATATTTTAATGGTATCTCCAGTTTTTTCGACAAAATCAGAATAGATGTGAATCATATTTGTGTCTTTAAAATTAAACTTTGTAGATTCTGCAAAATCTCTTACTTCTTTAGTGCTTTTAGCTTTATTTAGTATTGCTATGCCATATTCATCTTTAAATAATTTGATAATTTCAGATTCGCTGGGAACATTTTTACTAAATCGTACATCCAAGAAATGTAAATGCATCTGTCTGGTTGGTACTTTAATAGCTCGTACAAACACAGGTATTTTACTTCCTAGATAACTACCAACATCATTTGCATGATGAGGATTTTTAACTAATTCAATAGAATCATCTACAATGGTTTTGATATCCTCTAGATCCGCCCATCTACGAATTAATGTTAAATCAAATCTAATTATATTATCATGATATTTAATTTGTAATGGGTTCAAAATTCTTCCCATACCAGTTACATTACAGCTACCTTGAATTACATGTTGTTTATTAAATGCTTTTTCATAGTTTACAGTAGAATTAAATATTAAATCAGAAACAGCATTATCACCAAATATTGTTTCACCACCTTGATATATCACCATCACATTATGTTTATTATAGATTTTTTGTTTATTATAAAAACCATATCCACTTGGAGATGCATCTATTACTAAATCACATTCTGTTAGTATATCTTCAATTGTACCATTAATGTTATATTTATCAAAAATATGAAGATTTTTTTGTAATACATATACATTCAAACCTTGAGATAAAATATCTTTTATAGTATCATCTGGAGTATGTTTACCTATGCCAAGTAATCTTATTTCAGGATCGTCTAATATGAATTTTGTAATTCTTTTGCCTATAGATCCATAACCATTTACAAATATTTTTTTCATGTTATGTAGACGATATAGTTTTATTTAGATTAATTGTTACCATACTGCAGAAAATCCTTATATTGTTAATAAGCAAAACGAATTTATGACAGCCGGCATAGATGATATATCTATTTATATACCAAGGTTATTTATTTCTGCTTCAGATTTTGCTTATGCTAGAGGTTTGGATATACAAAAACTTGAAAACGGGTTGGGTATATCTAAAATGGCCATGGTAGATACCAATCAAGATCCTGCATGTTTAGCTGCTAATGCATGTTTAAAAATAATGCAAAAAAATAATTTGTCACCAAAAGATATAGGACGATTATATATCGCTACTGAATCTTCATTTGATGAATCTAAAGCAATGAACTCATATGTTATTGGTATGTTAGAACAGGTTTATGGCAATGAATCATTCGAACATTGTGGTGGTATAGAATGTAAATTTGCATGTGTTAGTGGATCTTATGCATTATATGATAATTCTAATTGGATAAGAGCTGGAGAAGCAGAAGGAAAATATGCGTTAGTAGTAGTCTCAGATATAGCAAAATACGATTTAAGATCTAGTGGAGAAGTAACACAAGGAGCAGGGGCAATAGCTATGTTGCTAAATGATCAACCAAGATTATTACAATTTGATCCAAAAGTAACATCCACATCTATTAAAAATGAATATGATTTTTATAGGCCGTTTGGAAAAGAAACACCCATAGTACACGGACAATATTCAAATCTATTATATTTAATACAAGTCAAAAAGGCGTTATCTACTTATAAAAAAAAGGTATTTGCAAATGGTTTAATTAAATTAAAACATGATGAAACAATACTAGATTATATAGATTATTTAAACATGCATTTACCATATAGCAACATGGGAAAAAAAGCGTTAGCTTATTTATTGAGGCACGAATGGAGAAATCTATCTAGATGGACTAATATAATTAAAAAAATAAAAATGCAAGAACCAACTCCACAAAATGTTAAAGGTACAATTGAATCAGTTTTAGCCGATTCAGATTTTATGAAGAATGATCATATATTTACAAAATTGTTTGTGAATACAAGAGAATTTCAAGATGTATATGAATCTAAATTAGCAAGCTCATTAATAGCATCAAAAATCATTGGTAACTTGTATACTGCGTCATTATATCTTGGTTTTAGAAGCAGTTTAGAATTTGAATTTCAAAAAGGAGTAGACCTAGCAGATAAACGTATAGGTTTTGGATCTTATGGTAGTGGCAGCAGTGCAATGATATTTAGTGGCGTTATTCAACCTGAGTATAAACAAATAGTCAAAGATATGAATTTAGAAATGGAGATTGGAAAACGTAAAAAACTAAGTTTAGAAGAATATGAAGAAATACATGAAAATAAACGTAATGTTGACGAAAATATATTGGATAGTAAAAAAGAATTCATATTAATTGATGTAAAAACTAAAAATGAAAATCATGGAAAACGAACATATAAATTCAACGAATAAAATACATTCAGAACAAATACATAAAACCAAACAAATATTATATAAATATATAGAACAACAAGGAGATTATATCAAAAAATTAATTCACATTGATTCTAAATCTGCATTTCAGAAAATTATAAGTGCATGTTATGACGATGTAATTAATATTAATGATGATATCGACAAAAATTTAGGTGATTTCATAGAAGGCACATTGCATTATTTATTAACGTCGGCCATGATACCTTCACAACGAAAAATAACTTATGATTCAGTTTATTTAGATATCGTGATACCAAATATCAAAGAATTAAAAAACCCCAAAAATTCACTAATAATATTCATATCAAAAACAAGAAATGTTTTAACAATTAAACATCATTTGAATTTACTTAAGAAAATACAACCTAATAACATATGGATTATATCCAATCAAGTATTTTCACATAATTATAAACAATATAACATAAACAT
>WTHC01000034.1:0-21401 GCA_011523285.1 Nitrosopumilaceae archaeon
TAGTTATTTGGATATTGGATCCATTAGTTAAAATTAACGAATCATATGCAAAAGGATTTTTGCCAAAAACTATCTTTTTAAAAATTAAAGAACGATATTCTATAGTTTTATCTGGAATAACAAGAATAGAAACTTCTACAAGAATAAAGTATCCTCATGTATATGTAGAACCATCATTATTGCTGTCTAGTTATCCAAATGAGCCTGATTATGCTATATTGTTTGCAAGAACAATACCATTTGTACACGATAATAAATTTATTGTATTCATACAAATATCTGCGCCGCTGGTAGCTTATGGATTAAAAGGAACTATCCATGCTATATTAGCTCACGAATTTTTACACTATTTGGATTTGATACATAAAATATCTAAAAACAAAATAATATCAGACGAAATTTCAGGAAGTTTATTTGAAAATGTATATACGGATACAACAAAACTCTTTAAACCTAATGTTGTTTTTAAAGACAAAACATTAATCCGTCATATAGACAAAAAATTTACGCCTAGTTTTAGTGATGTTAAATTGGAGAATAAAACTATTAATTTCTGGTTAAAAAAAAACCTTCCAAAAAAAACAATTCGCCTTGATAATAACACAATAAAATTATCGATGGAACTACTTTCTAGGATCAAACTGCAACAAGATTTACTTACAAAAATTGATGAGATTGTAGAAAAATAGGACAGTGCTTAAATTTTTACTAATAGAATTCCGTTAAACTGCATTTGCCACATGTATGTCTATTATTATGTTTTGACATAAACACACCTTTGCCACAACGAGAACAAGTTTTTAATATTCTTGTAATGTTTTTTCCATCCAATTTATAATATTTATGAACTTGCGAATTTTTATTTGTCATTTTTTATTAATCGAGTTAAAATATGTCTATTAATCTGTTTTTCTGCTTCTGTTTTATTGTTGTAAATATAAAATACGCCATTAATTTCGTTGAGACCTGAGCTACACAATAATCTAATTGGTATTATTAAATCATTTTCAGATTTTAATTTATCTTTAACAAGCTGAATTGCATTTTGTCTTTTTAAATTCTGTGTGTCTTTAAAAACGCATGTTATTTCTCGTCTTTCTAGTAATAAGTTTTTGTTGTCATTTGTGATTGACACAGACATAAATTAACTTATTTTATTATTCATATAAATCTTATATGTTTACAAAATAAATTAATTTATGGCTAGATTTATAATTTATATTCGTAATTTACAGTATAGCCCTAAAGATATTGATTATATAATACGTAAATCTAGACATCTATGTTTAGCAACTAACATAGCTGTACGTGATGTTAGAATTTCAAATAATTTTATTGAATTGGATATATATACAAACATTGTTGATCAAAGCTCATTTAAAATATTCAGTAAGTTAGGTATTGTTGAACAAATAAAACAATTAGACAATGATGATGATGTAATGCATTTGAATAAAACGACTATAATAAACAAAGGAGTATGGCATTTTAATACTGAACGTTTTTGGGAATGTCATGAAATATTAGAGGATTTATGGAAAAATTGTACTGGTATTGAAAAAGACACACTACAAGGAATTATATTGACAGCTGCTGCGCTAGTTCATTATCAAAAAAATGAAAATAGGATATGCATTTCAATTTTAAATAGAGCTAATTCAAAATTATTGAATTCTAACAAATTCTATCATCAAATTAATCTAACTGATCTTAAAAACAATATTACTAAAATAGTAAATAGTAATACTATAAAATTATTTACTATTTAATAGTCTAAATATTTCTGTCAAAACTTCATGCCCTTTTAACAATTTCAGACTACCTTTTCTTGCTTGAGTCTCAGTAAATTTAGTTGTAATATCTTTTTTTATCTGATCTGCTGATATTAATAATGGTACTGGATCTGAGCTATGTGCTTTATTCATACATGGTGTAGAATGATCTGCAGATACTAAAACTGCTATTTTATTTGTATTTATATTCTCTATTAAAAATTTAAAGAACCTTGTATCGATATTTTCTATACATTTTGTTTTACCTTCCAAATCTCCATCATGACCAAATTCATCAGGACCTTTTAAATGAACATATACTACGTTGTGTTGTTGTAATTCTTCTAGAACCGACTTCGCTTTTCCAACGTAATCTATAATATTGTTACTATTATTAATTCGCATTTTTAAAATCTTTGCTATGCCAATTTCCACTGGCATATCTACTATACATGAAAATTTTAATCCATATTTTTGATTTATGGGTATTAGTTTAGGGTATTCATCACCTGCATCTCTAGTTAAAATACAATTTATTGGTTTTTTATTTTGTGACACTCGAAATTTATTAACTTCGTTATTTTTCATTATTGCTATTGATTTTTCAGTGAACTCGTTCACCAATTTAGCTGCTATCTGAGAATTTATTTTATTATCCAGAGAACAACACTTTTTAATTTTTGAGAAATTTAGGCCGGTATTAGCTACTCCAATTCCATTGATATTATCATATGCAGGATCTGTATTACCTATGTTGCCAGACAAATTCTTTTCTTTACATCGTATTCTCAAACTTAATCTATGTCCTATTGTAGGTAATATTGTTAAAATTGTATTAGGAATCGAAAATTTTATTTTGTTTTCTAACGTTTTGGTAATTTTTAAGGCTTCATCTTTTCTAATATTGCGCCCAGCTCTCCTATCTAGTATATTTTCATTATTATCTATGGTGGAAAAATTACCGCGTAATGCAATATCGCCATTTGTAAAATCTATACCAGATCCTATAGCTTCGATAACTCCTCTTCCAGGATATTTGTAATTATCGAAATTGTATCCCAACATATTGAATACTGCTACGTCTGATTCTGGAGCTATTCCATTCTTTATTGGTATTACTTCTGCCATTGCGCCGTTTCGCATTAGCAAATCTAAATTGGGTGTAACAGCTAATTCTAATGGAGTTTTACGTGGTTGTTTATACATGCCATCGCTCACACCATCTATCAAAATATAAATCAATTTCATGTTCGAGTTCGAAACAAAATTGCCCATAAATTATCATGTATTAATATATTTAAAAAGTGAATGATCAAATATAATATGATGATATTGTATATTCAAGAAAGATAAAACAATAAAAATCTCTTGTAATACTATATCATGATGAAACATCACGATCTAAAAACATTCGCTGTTATAGGTGATCCTATAGATCATACATTATCTCCAACTATTCATAATGCTGCATTTAAGCACTTGAAAATGAATTGTAATTATATTGCATATAAAATCAAAAAACAAGAACTTGAGTCTGGTATAGAATCTTTAAAATCAATTCATATCTCTGGGTTTAATGTCACTATCCCTCACAAAATAAATGTATTAAACTATCTTGATGAACTTGATAATGATTGTTATAAAATAAATGCTGTCAATACTGTAGTAAATAAAGATGGTATGCTTAAAGGTTATAATACCGATGTTTTTGGATTTCTTGAACCATTTAAAATACGTAATATTTCTATAAGTGATTACGTTGTTTTGTTATTGGGTGCTGGTGGTGTTGCACGTGCTGTTATTGTAGCATGTTCTCAGGAACATGTAAGAAATATTGTTGTTGTTAATACTAATCTTGAACGTGCAAAACAATTATCTCAATTGTCTAAAAATATTGGAGTTAATATACAAACAATTAATATCACACAAATAAATGAATACGAATATGATTATGATCTAATTGTTAATGCCACTCCATTAGGATTGAATAACGAACCAAGCATAATATCAGATACTATGATTAAAAAAAACACTATAGTATATGATCTAGTATATCGCCCTATGCAAACCAATCTCCTCAAACAAGCACAAAAACAAAATGCTGTTGTTATATATGGGTACGAAATGCTTCTTTATCAAGCTGCCAAATCATTCGAATTATGGCATAACAGAGAATCGCCATTGGATATTATGAAACAAGCAATATTGAGAGGGTTTTAGTTGCCTGTAGTTAAAGTAGTGATGAATGGTGCAATATCTATAGTTAATGCTGTAGCTACTGGAAAAGGAGCTACATTGGGAACATCTCTTAAAACTACAATTCTAGTTCATAGCAGTCGTGGAGAAGGAGTATCTATGAATGATCAAAATATAAATAATCCTCAATTTCTGAAGCTGATAACAAAACAAATTGTTCCATTCAATATATTGCAAAACACTCACTTGCATATATCTGTGGATTCTAATATGCCTATAGGATGTGGGTTGAAAAGCTCTAGCGTGCTATCTACTGGAATCTTAATGGCTTGTAACAAATTATTCAAATTAGAATTATCAGAATCTCAATTACTAAATACCAGTGCAGTAGCATCATTAAAAGCTGGTGTCAGCTTAACCGGAGCATATGACGATGCGTGTGGGTGTTATTATGGTGGATTCATAGTTACAGATAATGTAAAAAATAAAATAATTAAATCTGAAAAATGTATCCAGCAATTATCTGTGGTTATATTTATACCTAAATATCAAAAACGTTGCCATATCAATTCTTTGAAAAAACTCGATTTTGTTTTTCATAGAGCATGGCTTTTAGCAAAAAATTCTAATTATTGGAATGCTATGACACTCAATGGTATGGCTACTGCATTAATTTTTGATTCCAGTCCAGATTTAATTATATCGTTATTAGAAAAAGGCGCAATTGCAGCATCTACTTCTGGTAATGGAACTGCTATAGCTGCTATAACTAAACAACCAAATCTAAATACTATTAAAAATGTATTTACTTCTTATGCAGAAGGTGAAACGTTACTAACTAGTATTAATAACAATAAACCTCAAATCCATGAATTGTAACATTGCAAAATCTATATTGAATGGCACAATAGACTGTCCTGCTAGTAAAGCTTATACTCATAGGGCCATTTTTTTAGCTGCTTTAGCAAAAGGCCGAAGTACTATAATAAACGCACTTAAATCTAATGATATAGTAGCCACAATAGATGCTTGCACAAATTTTGGTTCAACAATAAATCACAATAAAAACGAAATGACTATACAAAATAATGGTTTATTATTACGATCTACATTTATAGATGCTAAAAACTCAGGAACTACTATTAGGATAGCTGCATCTATTTCTTCTTTATTTGATAAACAAATCACATTGACTGGAGATAATAGTCTTAACCAAAGACCTATGTCTCCACTTTTAAAAACCTTAACATCATTGGGTGCTAAGTGTTCTTCATATAATGGAAAACCACCATTAACAATCACTGGTAAAATATCTGGAGGTGAAGCTATGATACAAGGAAATATCTCTAGCCAATTTCTTTCGTCATTATTGATGATCTCTCCATATCTTAAAGAGGGATTAATTATAATGATCAAGGACCATTTGGTTTCTAAACAATATGTAGATGCAACTTTAGCTATTATGGCTCAATTCGGAGTAGTTGTTAACGTTATATCTAAATACAAAAAATACAGTGTAAATTTTCAACAATATAAAGCAACCACAGTTCATATACCGTCTGATTATTCAAGCTTATCTTTATTATTATCTGCAGCAATTTTAGTAGGAAATAAATTAAAAATTAAAACTTCGCAAAATGATTTACCGCAAGTAGATCATATGATAATTGATATTTTAAATACTATGGGAGTAGATATAATATTAGATCAAAATATAATTTCTGTAAATTCTCCTCATAACCTTCTTGGTGGTAAATTTGATCTTGAACACAATCCTGATCTATTGCCGCCAGTTGCTATATTGGCACTAAAATCAAACCACCCCATAGAAATTTTCAATGTTCGTCATGCTAGATATAAAGAAACAGATAGAATAGCAATCATTTCGAGAGAATTTAAAAAATTAGGTTTGTTAGTAAAAGAAAAAGACGACGGCATGATAATACAAAATACTTCTGGCGTTCTTAAAAGTGCAAACCTTAATCCAGAAAATGATCATAGGTTATTTATGGCATTTTGCATAGCTGGGATGTATATTGGCAAATGTACTGTATCTGATAGTGAATCTATAAACATATCATATCCTAATTTTATTCGTGATATTAATAAATTAGGTGGAAAAATCAGTAAATCTATGTAAAAGTTATATGAACAAAACAAAAACTATAATCAGTGTCTGGTAATTCATTAGGATCTAGGTTGGTATTGACTAGTTTTGGGGAGAGCCACGGTAAATGTATTGGTGCTGTGTTAGATGGCTGTCCTGCAGGTCTAGCATTAGATGAAAATGATATACAACCTATGCTTAATTTAAGAAAACCCGGGCAATATGATATCTCTACACAAAGACAAGAAGAAGATCTGGCATCCATCATATCTGGGGTATTTCGTGGGTATACAACTGGTGCACCTATTACAATGATAATCTGGAATAAAGATCAACGTTCCAAAGATTATGATAATTTAATAACAAAAATAAGACCGGGCCATTCTGATTATCCGGCATTAGTCAAATATAAACAATTTAATGACTTCAGAGGCGGCGGTCGATTTTCAGGTAGATTGACAGCCACTCATGTGTTGGGAGGTTCTATAGCTAGAAAATTAATCAAAATCACATTGGGCATAGAAACAAATTCTTATACTGTACAAATAGGCAAAATCAAAATCAAAAATGAACCTACAAAAAATTCAATTGAATCTATATATTCAAACGAAGTCAGATGTCCTGATCAAGAATCTATTCATGATATGATAGACGCAATTAAATCAGCTAAAAAGTCAGGGGACTCTGTTGGTGGAATAATAGAATCTGTTACTGTTAATACTCCTGTTGGATTGGGTTCTCCAATTTTCAATTCATTAGAATCTGATCTTAGTAGGGCATTATATTCAATACCTTCTGTTAAAGGTGTAGAGTTCGGCTCTGGATTTGCGTCATCTGCCAAATTTGGTTCTAAAAATAATGATGAATTTACTATCAAAAACAATAAAATTATTACCACTACTAATAACGCAGGAGGTATTCTAGGCGGATTGTCTATTGGAATGCCTATCGTCATACGTATTGCTTTTAAACCTACTTCTTCTATCAGTAAAATGCAAAATACTGTGGATGTAGAAACAAATCAAAATACTACATTAAACATCAAAGGGCGACACGATCCATGTGTTGTTCCAAGAGCACCTCCAGTTGTAGATTCGTTAGTGTCATTAACATTAGCAGATCATGCACTACAAGATGGTTTCATCAAACCTGTTATTTAAAACCATGTCAAAAATTACTACGCTCAGAAATGAAATGGATTCGATTACGTTACAAATGATTAAATTATTTAAAATCAGGATCGACATCTCTAAACAAATTGGAGATCTTAAAAGTAATCTTGGATTGGAAATAACTGACGAAACAAGAGAAAAAGCTCTTAGAAACAAAGTAATTTCTTTGTGTTCTGATATACATCTAAATAAATCAGAGGCGATTAAATTCCTTAATTTTCTTCTATGTGAATCAATAAAAATACAAAATAATAACAAACATAACCAATCTATATTTTTACGTGCAAAAGATCTTGAGACTCAAGGTAAAAAAATAATCCACATGGAAATTGGAGAACCAGATTTTCCACCACCGATAAATATTAGAAAAGCTTTAAGTGAAATACATCATCATACTCAATACACAAAATATGGGGAACCTAAAGGTGCGCCAGAATTACGTTCTGCAATTGCAAATAAAATTTTATCTCAATATCATATCTCAGATATTGATAAAAATAATATCATGATCTGCCATGGTGCCAGATTTGCTATTTATTTAATCATGGCGACTGTACTAGATAATGAAGATGAAATAATTATAATAGATCCATCGTGGCCAGCTTACAAAGATTGTGCTTCTAATTTTGGAATTAAAACTAGAATTATTAAAACGAATATAGAAAATAATTGGAATCCTGATATCTCTGAAATTAATTCTATGATCAATCCTAATACAAAAATGATTATACTCAATTATCCAAATAACCCAACAGGTAAAATCTTGAACACAGATTTGCAAGATCAAATAATTGAAATTGCTAATGAAAATAATTTGTATGTTTTAAGTGATGAAATATATTCTATTTATGCTTACAAACCATGGAGAAGCATTTCTACTTATAAATATAAAAATAAAATTGTAGTTCAATCATTCTCAAAATCACATTCTATGACTGGTTTTCGAATTGGTTATGTGATCGCACCACCAAATATTATATCTAAAATGTCTAAACTTCAATCTTTATGTTTAACAAATGTGTCGTCTCCAATTCAATATGTAGCTCTTAAAGCATTATATTCTGATATTACTAATAACTCTACTATAGTAAAATCTAGATTAAACATGATTGAAAAACTAGCGAAATCCATAGGATTGAATTTTATACAACCAAATGGCGCTTTATATATATTTATTCAACTTCCTGATTGCTATGATAGTGTAAAACTTGCAAATAAATTACTTGATTGTGGATTAGCTATTTCTCCTGGAACTATGTTTGGAAATTATAAAAACTTTATTAGATTATCTGTATGCCAAGACACTAAACAACTAATTGAGGGTATGGACATATTAAATAATATATTGAATGGTGAATCATGAAAAAGAAAATTACAATAATAGGCGCTGGTGGAAATATGGGACAGTGGTTTACAAAGTATTTTCTAGCCAATAAATTCGAAGTTATAGTATATGATCCAGAAAATCAAATAATAGATGAGTCTACCATTAAATCTAAATCTCTTATTGGTTCTGTTTTAAATGTGGATTATGTAATGTTATGTGCTCCTATCAGAAAAACTCCTGAAATTATAAGATTGGTATCTAAAGAAATGAAAAAAGGCACTTACCTTATAGACATATCTTCTCAAAAATCTAAAACTGTGTCTGCACTATCCAAAACTCCGTCTAAAATAAACCCTATATGTATACATCCTATGTTTGGTCCTGGCATCAAAGATATATCTGGGCAAAATATAATATCAATACCAATAAAAGACGCAAAAAATGAATTACATGTAGCAAAATCATTATTTCCATCAGCAAGATTTGTTACAATAGATGCAATAGAACATGATAAAAAAATAGCGATTATATTAGGACTTACACACTTAATCAACTTAATTTTTGCAAACCTATTATCAAAAGATGAAAAAATATCACTTACATATAAAATGTCTGGAACAACTTTCAAAATACAAAAAATCCTATGTGAAAGTATTATGAACGAATCGCCAGAACTAATTGAAACTATTATAACTAATCCTGAGATAAAAAAAATCTCTGAAGAGTTTTGGAAAGATCTTGGAAGAATTATAACATATATTCAAGAAGGTAAAACTGATGACATAATAAATTATATAGAATCATGTAAAAAAAGATTAGAACAAAATGTTGATTTTAATAAATCCTATAGTAAATTATTGTCTATGATCAATTTGATTGAACAAAATAAGTGAAAAAACTGAAGGTAGTAACATCATTCTTAATATATTCTGATAAATTATTAATTTTAAAACGAAGCAACAAAGTTCCTATGTGTGGACTCTGGTCTGCTATAAGTGGAAGGTTGGAAAAATATGAACAACCTCTTCAAAGAGCCAAAATAGAAATATTGGAAGAAGTGGGATTGACTAATGAACAAGTAAAATTATTAAAAATTGGACAAGTAACTGTTGTCCGTAATACAAAAAATGATATGTGTTGGTCTATCTATCCATTCTTATTCAAAACAAATACTAATAAAATTAAATTGGTAAAATTCATCATATTTGTGTGGATTGTTCCAGCTACATTAACAAAATTTAAAACTGTGCCTAAATTATATCAAATTTTTATATCCATCACTCATCATCATCATTTTTAGTGTATTTTCTTTGTTCTGGCAACATAATATATACACATGCGCCACCACACATAGTACATGGAAGATTATTGCGAGTATGACTTTCATAATCTCTATTATGAATACGCATAGCATTCTCAGGGTCTATTGATAATGCTAGTTGTTTTTCCCAATCTAAAGATCTTCTAGCTTTCGTCATTTCCAGATCCCATTTAATCGCTTTTTCTCTCAATTTAACTAAATCTCCCACATGTGCAGCAATTCTATATGCAATTAAACCTTCTTTCACTTCTTTGCTAGTGGGTAAAGCCAAATGTTCAGACGGAGTTATATAACACAACAAATCTACGCCTTCACTAGAAGATATAGCTGCACCAATAGCACTTGCTATATGATCATAACCAGAAGCAATATCTGTGACTAAAGGACCTAAAACATAGTATGGAACATTTCCTATCAAAGACTTAGCAAGAATGACATTTGATTTAACTTCATTTAATGGAACATGACCTGGCCCTTCTACCATGACTTGAACATTTTTACTATGTGCACGTTTGGTTAGCCTAGAAACATTTATCATTTCTTGTATTTGTAATTCGTCATGTGAATCTAAAATGGATCCTGGTCTTAATGCATCGCCAAGACTTAACGTTACATCATATTTATTAGCTAATTCTAAAATATAATCATAGCATTTTACATATGGGTTTTCTTTATCATATTTTAACATCCAAGCAGCTGTTATGGTTCCTCCTTTGCTAACTATTCCACCATGTCTTCTTACTTTTAATATCCGTTTTGCTATGTCTTTAGTTATTCCAGCATGAATAGTGGTGTAATCTACACCATCTTTCACATTATTTTCAAATGCTTGTATAAATGCATCTTCATTTATTAGCAATGGATCTTTAAATTTTGTTACACCATAATTATAAGCCTCATAAATTGGAACAGTACCAAATGTGATTGGAGCTATATCTAATAATTTACGTCTTATTTTTGTAATATCTCCTCCATCACTTAGATCCATCATTGTATCTGCATGATATTTAACCGCAATCTCTGCTTTGGCAATTTCATCATCAATATTATTTTTTAGAGTAGATGTACCTATATTGACATTTACTTTAGTTTTCAAGCCTTTACCAATTCCGACGTTATGAATATTTTGATTACGCATATTATTATTAGGTATTATTATAGACCCATTAGCAATTTTTGATATAAGCCAATCCGTTGTTATATCTTCATCTTTAGCCACTGCCCTCATTTCGTCTGTAACTACATTTCTTTTTGCAGCGCTCATTTGAGTGCCCATCATATTAATACATAGATGTTAAATTTAAACAATAGTACAAATAAAAAATCATATTGAATATACTTACAATTGCAGGATCTGATCCAACTTCTGGAGCTGGGATCCAAAGTGATATTAAAACATTTTTTATGTTACATGCTTATTCATTTACAGTAATAACATCTATTACAAGCCAAAACACAAAACAATTTTTCAAAATCAAACCGATCTCTGTCGATATGGTAACAAGCCAATTAGATTCCATTTTTTCAGATTTTGTAGTCGACGCAGTCAAAATAGGGGTTGTATATAACTCAGATATCATAAAAATCATTCATGCAAAACTTCGCAATAAAAACTTGCTTATCGTTACAGATCCTATATTAAAATCTACTACTGGCGGCGTCTTATTACAAGAAGATGCATTTCATGATTATAAAAAATTAATAATCCCAATATCTACAGTTGTAACACCGAATACATTTGAAGCATCAACATTAACTGGAATCAAAATAACATCTAAAAAGAATCTTTCTGAATGTGCATCTAAAATTAAATCTCTTGGGGCCAAAAATGTTGTAATTACTGGATTTGAATTCAAAAATATTATCATGGATTTGGTTGCAGATAAATCTGAATATACAATACAAACCACTAAAAAATCAGATATAATACATGGCACAGGTTGTAATTATTCTGCGGCACTAGTATCATATCTTGCAATGGGAGAAACTTTGTACAAAGCTGCCTGTTTATCACAAAAATTTGTTTATGATATAATTATAAATCCACACAATACTGGTAATGGATCAAAACTACCGATATTTAACAAATCTAATGAAATTATAAATCTAAATAACGCCATCTTAAAATTAAAACAGATAGATCTATTTTATACATTAATACCAGAATGCCAAACTAATTTTGTATTTTCAAAAGTTAACCCAAAATCAATTAATGATGTAGTTGGAATTTCGGGAAGAATTATTAAATCTAAAAATAAAATAATTATAGCTGGCGGGTTGGAATACGGTGGCTCCAAGCATGTAGCTACAGCAGTTGTTGAAATCTCCAAGAAATTTCCAGAAATAAGATCCGCTATTAACATTAAATATAACAAGACAATTTTACATAAGTTAGCTAAAATGAATTATAATATTATATCTTATAATAGATTAAAAGAACCAAATAAAATCAAATCCATGGAAAACAAATCTATTTCATGGGGCATAAAAAATTCACTCCGTTCTACAAAAGAAACTCCAGATGTAATATTCCATAAAGGTGACATTGGTAAAGAACCAATGATATTAATATTTGGAAAAGAGCCATTTGATGTAATACATAAAATATATAATCTATGTTAAATTAAATATATTGTTATATAATATGATTTTTTAAAATTATTTTATGATTTGTGTGATATTAGCTGGGGGTGTTGGTAAGAGATTACAACCATACACTTCATTATTGCCAAAACCTATGTTACCTATACGCAATAAACCCATACTTGAACATTTAATTTCATGGTTAAAAAAATACGGCATACACTCAATACTTCTTTGTGTATCTTATATGCATGAAACTATCAAAAAATACTTTGGTAATGGAAATAGATTTGGTGTTCATATAAAATATATTACATCTCACAAACCATTATTGACAGCAGGCCAACTTTCTACAGCTAGAAAATTTATAGACAATAAGTTTTTATGTATATATAGTGATGTAATCTATAATTTTAATTTACAAAATATGATTTTACAACACGATAAGAAAAACTCTTTTACAACTATTGCAATTCATAAATATAAATTCAATTTTGATTATGGTATAATAAATACAAACAAAATGGGGCAAGTGATATCGTGGATTGAAAAACCTATAATTACAAAAAATATTCACATCGGCTGCATGATATTTGAGAAAAATATATTTAATTTTATTCCAGATGAACCTTGTGAAATTAATACAGTTATCACTAACTTACTAAACAATAACAAACAAGTAGATAGTTTTGTGGTACGAAATAAATTTTATGATATTGGTAACGCAAAACAATATGAATATATATCTAAAATCTTTACTTAATCCATAACATCGAATAAATACATCATAAAAAAACTTGATTCTGAGATGTTGGATCAGTTTTTATCATTGTTAAACTATTTCCAGAAAACTAATATATCTAAAAAATTGAGCAAATCGATTTTACAATTAATTCTTAATAATCCATCTCACATGATTTTTATTGTAGAATTTAATAACAGAGTTATTGCAGCATCTACATTGATATTAGAGCCAAAATTTATACATGGTGGCAAATACGTTGGTCATATTGAAGATGTAATTGTACATCCTAAATACAGACATCAAAAAGTTGGCAGTACCATGATCAAAATGCTGTTAAAATTAGCTGAAAATAATAATTGTTATAAAACAATTTTAAATTGTGACGAATTAACACAATCATTTTATGAAAAATTAGGATTTTATAAAGTAGAAAATTGTATGCGAGTAGATTATTAATAATACATTCTCTTTTTCTTAGGTTTGGTAAATAATAATAATACTCCGCTGGCTATTACTGCAATTGAAACCATGATAAAAATTATAGGTGCTAAAGTAACTGCTAAGACCAAATATGTTTTTTCTATATTCTCGACCATGTTATTTGTTATCATCATGCCTACAAATAATATTATTCCACCACTAATTATCATAACTGAAATAAACTTAGATCCACTTTGTCTTGCTATTATGAATGATACTCCCGCTAATACTGATGCTGGAGCTACTCCTATCGAAATAAATTGTAAAATTTTTGCTGCTGGTTCAATGTCTCGGGGAGGATCAATCATAAAATCATAAACAGTTATCATCTCGCAAACAAACATGATGAATAAACCAAAACTAGCTATGGATGTATAATTTTCTACAGACATAAAATCATCATCATAATTTTTAATATTAGTTTATTCCAACTAGTGCTGCTAATTCTTTTCTACACGCATTACCTAGTATTTTAGCAGCTTGTTCTGGCAGCATATTGTTTAAATGAATGCCATACCCTCTTTCCAAACCTGATAAATATTTTGTTAGAGGATATACTTCAATATGCCAATGAATTTGTTTATTATGTTTTTTCTCTGGAGATAAATGAAATATCAAATCATATGATGGATTCTCTATAGATTTTGACAAGCCACCTAATGTGGAACGTAATATTAAAGCCAGATCGATAATTTCTTTTTGTGTTATTTGGGCAAAACTAGATACATGTTTTTTAGGACTAATACAAAATTCAAATGGGTATATGGATGCCCATGGGCAAAATGCAATGAACGAATCAGTTTGCAAAATTTGACGTTTTCCATTATTCTCTTCATTCACAATTTGACACATAGGACATATGCCTTTTTCATTAATAATCTGATGAGATATATTAGATTCTTTCTCTATGGTTGGTGGTATTATTGAAAATGCTACCATATTAATATGAGGATGAATGATATTAGATTTGTTTTTTCTATGATTTATGTATATTGCTACATATGTAATTTTTTTTTGTGTGTATAACCATTTCAAGCGATCCTGAATTATCACAATTATGTTGGACCATTGTTCTATAGATATTGTAGAAAAAGTTTCGTCGTGGTTGGAAGATGCAACAATAATATAGTGATATCCATAAGCTGGTTCTCTATATAATGGCCTATCGCTATAATATTCATCTGATTTTGTTGATACGATTGGGTTTTTACTCTCAAAAATTCTTATAGTCCAATTTTTAATAT
Organism: Nitrosopumilaceae archaeon; assembly: GCA_011523285.1. GTDB lineage: Archaea > Thermoproteota > Nitrososphaeria > Nitrososphaerales > Nitrosopumilaceae > WTHC01. The sequence continues at coordinate 14,948 of WTHC01000034.1, forward strand.
ATCCATCATAACTATCTTGAAGTCTCTGTAACATACCATCTTTTGCAACTAAAGACACTAAGGAAAGATTTGTCATATGTTCATTACCTGGGCATAGAGAACAATTTTTTGTTCCAGAGCTAATTACGTTATCAGGTAAAATTATTGTTAATTTATTTTGATCATAATCATTTCGTATGTGTTTCATAAGTTAAATAAAATATTGTTATAGATTAAACCTTTGCATTATCGTCTAACTTTTAATCTGAGTATGATTGAAAATAAGTTTGTATTCATTTAGCTTGAATTGTCCCAATTTCATGTTTCTATTTGATGATGATGCATAAGTAAAAGGACTTCCTAAATATAAGCAAATTAATCGTGATATCCTTCCAATGTCTCCCATGGCAAAAGCAATTAAATTAATGTTTGCTGACTTTTTATACAAAGATAACACGTTAATGTTATCATTTTTAGAATTAGCTTTAGTCACAATTTTTATATTTTTAGAAATTTTTTTCATCTTGTTGAGTTGTTGTTTTAAATAATAATATGACGGTGTATTATTGAATACATGCCACGACACTAATAATTTATCTCTGGATTTAAAAAGCTCAAGAATGTCATTGTTCTTATTAATAATGTTGAATTCTATATCTATCAAAAAAGGATTTGCTTGATAAATCTCTTTTAATAATGTTATTCTTCTTATTTCTTCTCCAGCAAAATAACCTCCTTCTGAGATATCTCGTAGTGTGCATATGCAATTACTAATTTTTTCACCAATAGATTTTATTGTTGTTTTGATCATAGAGTCATTTTTCAAATAATCTAATCTTATTTCTGCATATTTTGATCTATCTAATACACAATCTAATCTTTTGCAGATCTTTTCTGGATTATTTTCAGCTATTGTAACACAAACTTTATCGTCAAAAATAAAATCATTTCTCAATGATATACTCATCTACTTCTGTACCAAAATGTCTTCCAGTTGGAATCCTCAAATGTGCTAATATTATATCGCCTTTTTGTAGATCTGTTACTGATACTACTTCTTTGTTATCTTTTACCAATCTAATAGTCTCTGCATTTTGTACAATCACTCCACCACATCTATTTCCATCATTTTTGTCTATACGTGCTTTTATCATTATCATTGGGCGTTTCTCTACTTTAGATCTACCCACAATAGTTTTCCTTACGTTTCCATCATCATCCACAATCAAAATCTCTTTACCGCTTTCTAATTCTGATAAATATTTTGTAGTGTTGTCTGTAGACATAGTATAGCAATGTACCGCACCGGCATTTACTCTGAATGGCCTTGGAGTAGTAAACGACGATCCAATTGATTCATTATGTATTAAAAACAAAAAATCAGAACTATTTCCCACCAACATACTTTCGCCTTTTTTTAACATGGATATAGTATCTACACAAACCCTTTCTCCATCGCCTACTTCTTGTATGTCTATTATGGTAGCTTCTTTTAATTCTAATTTGGACGAATCCAAATTAATTAAAGCGTTATCCACATCTTCTATTGATGAAGTATTTAGAATCACTCCATTTACTCCTTTTTCTAGTATTGAAAACATTTTGAATGCTTCATTGATGTTTTTCACAGTGACAAAGATCTCAGTGTCTATTTTCTGCAATTTTGCAATTATGTTTTCTAGTGGAATGATTTTCCAATTTGGAGCTTCTACTATTACAAAATCTAATCCTGATTTAGCCAAGTTTAGAATTTTATCTATATCTACATTAGATTTTACTGTTATTTGTTTACCGATCCGTTTACCATTAATTTGTTTTAAGGTGTTCTCTAATATTATATAATCTGAATCTAGAGATGTAGATATGGTTTTGAATCTGGTATTATAATTAATTATTTTTTTTGGATCTATGTATAACATTTGGATCCTACCATTTAATTTTGATAGAAAATCATTTAATTTCTTGTCATCATCATTGATGGATGGAGTTGGTGCGATGATTAATTTTTTATTGGACAATTTCAATTGCGTCTTTGGCAGATTGCTTTTTGAATATTATAGATGTTAATGCTTTTACCATTTTCTCTGGAGTTTTATGTGAGAATATATTTCGTCCATATGTTATTCCTATTGCACCTGCATTCATAATATCTTCTGTCATTTTTAAAATATCTATTGTGGAGTTGGCTTTTGGTCCTCCAGCTACTACTACAGGAACAGGTGTACTTTTGATTATTTTCTTGAATGATTTTGCATCTCCTGTATAGAAGGTTTTGATTATGTCTGCACCGCATTCTGCGCCTATTCTTGATACATGTGCTATTGTATCCGCATCATGTGGATTTTTGATATTCTTGCCTCTTGGATACATCATTGCTAATAGTGGCATATCCCATTTATGACATTGTTCTGAAATTATACCTAATTGCTTTAGCATTTCTGGTTCGTCTTCTCCCCCAATGTTTACATGTATTGACACTCCATCTGCACCAAGTCGTAAAGCTTCTTCTACAGTTCCTGTTAACACTTTTCTATCTGGATATGCAGAAAGTGACGTACTTGCAGAATAGTGCACTAAAACACCAATTTTTATTGGTGATGGTAAAGATCGTAATATCCCTTTATTAATAATTATGCTAGTTATCCCATAATTTTGGCATTTATATATTATGGAGTGTGGATTTTCTATCCCACTAATAGGTCCATTAGAAATACCATGATCCATAGGTATACAAAACATCTTGTTTTTTCTAAGAATACGATTTAATCTAATTTGATATCCATTTACCATATAATTTCACTTATTATAACATACTTAAAAATATCTTGATATTGTAATTGCCTATTAAGAATTAAATATAAAACCATATAATAATCAATAATTGAAACAAAAAATATTTGTTGACACAGATGAAAATGATATTCTTGAGAATATATTGATTGGTATCAAACCATCATTTAATGAATGTATTAAATTAATAGAGTCTGAAAATACTCAAATCATAGGATTAGTTGCAAATTACCTGTCAAAACGTAGATTTGGTAACAATGCATCTTATGTTAACAACATCATATTGAATTACACTAATGTGTGCATAACTGACTGTAAATTTTGCGCTTTTTACAGATCTCCTGGACATAATGAATCATATACACTAAACATAGATCAAATAGAATCTAGAATAGCAAAATCTTGGAACATGTTTAAAATACGTCAAGTGCTTATTCAAGGGGGACATAACCCATTACTAGGAATAGAATATTATGAAAAAATCTTCAAAATGATCCATGATAAATTTCCAAGTATTGGCATACACGGGCTTTCTCCATCTGAAATTCATATGATTTCACGTGTTGAAAGATCGTCTACTAAAGAAATACTATCTAGACTTAAAAAATCTGGTTTGCAATCACTTACTGGTGCAGGTGCAGAAATCCTGGTAGATCAAGTTAAAAATATAATTAGTCCTAAGAAAATATCTAGTGATGATTGGCTGAGAATAATGTTTGAAGCTCATTCTATAGGCATACCATCTTCGGCTACTATGATGTATGGCCATGTAGAATCAAATCATGATATTATCAAACACTTTTTTAAAATTGTTGAATTACAACGTAAGACACATGGATTCATGGCATTTATACCTTGGAGTTTTGAATCTAATAATACCCTTTTACAAAATCAAGATCGTATTAAATCATTTACCGGCGGCGCATCGCTTTTAAAAATGATATCATTATCAAGATTGATCTTTGATGGACTAATAAATCACATTCAATCTTCATGGCTCACTAACGGGCTCAATATGGCTCAATTAGCACTTTTCTATGGCGCTGATGATTTTGGAGGTACACTAATTGGTGAAGAAGTAGTGTCATGTACTGGAGCTCGATCTACTGAACTTACATCTGATAAAATTATAAATTCAATTCATCAAATAGGTTACAATGTATTTGAACGTGATAATCTTTACAATTTTATTCAATATTGTTAGTATTGATTCCATTTTTTGTCTACTAGATCCTTAGTACTTTGATCTACAACTACTTGTTCTGGAATTGGTCTGTTGTAGTTTTCCTCTACTGTTTTTTGTGTAGCATCGACCCCTAACTTCGAACCCATATTTACAATTGGAGACGCAGGATCTAAAGTATCTGTAGGTGTATTATTTATTATAGTAATATCTCTTGACGGATCCATTCTTGTGGTGATGGACCATATAACGTCATCCATTTTGTGTATGTTTATGTCGTAGTCCACTACAATTATAATTTTAGTTAAAGATAATTGTCCCATGCCCCATAATCCCATCATCACTTTTTTTGCTTGGCCTGGATATGTTTTATTAATTGAAACAATGGCCATTCCCTGGAACCATCCTGATGCAGGCATGGCAAAATCCATTACTTCTGGTTGCAAAAATTTTATCAATGGTAGAAAAGATCTTTCTATTACTTTACCAATATATGCATCTTCTAAAATTGGTTTTCCAACAACTGTAGTCAAATAAACAGGATTTTCTTTTTTCATCATACCTGTTAGCGTAAATACTGGGAACAAATCTTTTGGTGTGTAATAGCCTGTATGATCTCCAAACGGACCTTCCTCTCTCAAATCTTCAGGATTTACATAACCTTCTAAAACAATCTCAGAATTCGCAGGCACATCTAAATCAATAGTTTTACACTTGGTTATCTTCACACCTTTTTTTCTAACTATTCCGGCAAAAACATATTTGTCTAGCCCTTCTGGAACTGGCGCTACTGAAGCAAAAATTGTAGCTGGATCTGCACCTAATATTATAGCAACTTCAATTTTTTTATCAGACTTCCATAACATACTATGTTGAGCACTGCGTTTATGTATTTGCCAATGAATTATTGCATGTTTATTATCCGCTATTTGTATTCTATATACTCCTAGATTTCTGACACCGGTTTCAGGATGTTTTGTAGTTACAAGACCAAATGTGATAAATTTTCCAGCATCTTTATACCATGATTTCAACACAGGAATTTTATTTAAATTTGGTTCTTCAATAAAAACTTCATGAATTGGACCGTTTTTTTCTTGTTTTGGGAAAATATCTCCCATTTTTGAAATTTCGGGAATTTTTTTTATTTTATTTAAAAACCCTGACTGTATCTCCATCTTTGTCATATTAACAATTCTTTCACCTATCTCTGTAAAATTATCAGTTTCAAGTCCTATTTTCAATCTTTGTAATGAGCCAAACGCATTTCCTAATACTGGCATGTCATAATCTTTCACATTTTCAAATAATATTGCAGGTCCATTAGAATACATATATCTTCTTAAAATTTCTGCAATCTCTAATTTTACATTTACTTCAGATTTAATTATTTTAAGTTCGTTAGCTTCAATCAATTTATCTACATATTGTTGTATGTCTTCTATTGGCATTACTTCATTTGATATTTAATACATTGATAAATATTTGCAGAAGATTTTAATCTAAGCCAATACCATTCATGTGAGTGTTAAAAAAATCTAAAAAGTGTGCTGTTTGTAAAGGTGACGGCAAAATTGAGATATTTACTTCATCATGTCCATTTTGTAACGGCACTGGTGATTACAATAAATCTGCAGAAAGTTACCTTGAATCACATATATGCCAATGTATTTTTTTAGATCGTAAAACATGTCCATTATGTAAAAAAAAATGTCACCACGATACTCCTAACAGACCAAAAGTTTTGATTAATCCATTATGAATTTAGTGCATGTTAGGCGGAATTTCATTCTGCTTACTATGTCCTCCGGATCCAAATCTACAATAAAAACATAAATCTGATTGCATGTGAGTTAAATACTCTATATGGATCGCGCCTATTTTCAGTGCTATTTTTGTAAGTATTTTATATTTTAAAGGCATCGAAGGAATCACCTCTTCCATATATACTTTATAATGTTCTGGGCAAAATTTTAATGTGATCTTGGCTTTTTCTTTGTGGTTTTTATTAACTTGTTTAGTGAAATTTATTTGCTCACGAATATATTCATGTTTTGGACAAGGACAGTCTTTGCCACCTGGATGTTTATAAGCTGGTGTATTCTTCCAGTCAAATCCTGGATATTCTTTTTCAAAATCATCCAATGCAAATTTATTATATATGCATTATTTATAAAATTTGATTAATTTTCATGGTTTCAATATCATATTGAGTATAGTTATGAAATGATTTTATTTGTACAAAATAGGCAAGCACATATAAATACATCTATTTTAGATACAAAATTATGGTTGAACATAAATCAAAATCATTGACTAAAAAAGATCTTGAAGCCAAAATTATAGAATTAGAAGAAAAACTATCTCATTTATCTTCTCAACTTAAAACTAAACCTGCAGCTACTAAACCATCTCCACAAAAACCTCATGGTACATTGCCAAAAGGTACTAAACCTGCAGCTACTAAACCATCTCCACAAAAACCTCATGGTACATTGCCAA
>WTHC01000034.1:21501-24053 GCA_011523285.1 Nitrosopumilaceae archaeon
AAGGTACTAAACCTGCAGCTACTAAACCAGAAGCAACTAAACCTGCAGAAACTGTACAAACTAAATCTTCTGATGCTGAATCAGAACTACAAAAAATCCCTATGGGTAATTGGCACGATCAAAAAACTAAAACTCCGGGTTATTCTGCATCTCCTAATAGATACTATGCTAGAAAAATACCATATGTAGAACAAGTTCAAACCAATGATTGGAATGAACAAAAAATAAAAACACCTGGATACACAGCACCGTCAAACAAGTACTTCGCAACAAAATACAGAATGGCTATAATCCAATACAAAAAAAGACCTAATTAATAAATACTACCTCTTAATCTTTTAATATTTTTTATTTGCAAGATTTTTTTTCAATGAATTCAGATAATACTTCATCTGCATGATTTTTAGGTTTTACATTTTTAAATATCTTAAAAATAATACCATTTTTGTTAACTAAAAATGTAGTTCGTAAAATGCCGTAGTATTCTTTTCCCATGAATTTTTTTTTACCCCACACTCCAAACTGTTTTGATACTACTGCATCTACATCTGATAATAATTCATATTGTATTTTCATTTTATCACAAAATTTTTTATGACTTGTTGTATTATCTTTGCTAATGCCAATTATCTGTATTTTATTATCAATAAATTTATTATAGTTTTGAGTGAATTCAAATGCTTCTGTAGTGCAACCAGGTGTAAAATCTTTTGGGTAAAAATAAATTACAGTATTTTTACCAATCAAATCCTCTGATGTTACTAATTTGTTTTTAGAATTCAATAACTCAAAATTTGGTATATGTTGATCAATTTCCAATTGTTCATAATTTTATGTTTTGATTATATATATCATATACATATTAAATTTAGTTATTATAATGTTTAATATATTTCGAATATTTTATATGTAGACCTGCTATACGTATAATTAATATGAATATAAGGGCATGTTTTGCTGAAGCAATATCTACTTTTGCCTTGGTGTTTTTTGGTCCGCTTTCAATAATCATGACCGCTGCTGTATTCGGAGACGGATTGTCAACGGAAACAATATTTGTAATTTCATTAGCGCATGGAGCTGCTATTGGATTGATGGTATATTCATTTGGTCATATTTCTGGAGCTCATATTAATCCGGCAGTGACTATCCCTATGATTATTACTAGAAAAATTACAATATCTGATGGTGCTGGATATATAATTTCACAGATCATTGGTGCAATTGTTGCATCGTTTTCACTTAAATTAATTTTGCCTGATTTAGGTGCTAAAGTAAATTACGGTGTCCAAGGAGGTCCTAGTGAATTGTTGCATGGAGATGCAATGTTGGGTTTGTCATTAGAAATAATACTCACATTTTTCTTGGTTACTGTAATATTCATGACTGCAGTGCACAAAAAAGCCTCGCCAGGATTTCATGGTATATCTATAGGTGGAATGATATTTTTATTACATCTTGTTGGCATACCATTAACTGGCGCATCTATGAATCCAGCAAGAACGCTAGGCCCTGCAATAGCATCTGGGTTTTGGGAATTTCATTGGATTTATTGGGTAGGTCCAATAGTTGGAGGTATAATAGCTGGTATGATTATGAATTATGTTTTTGTTAATAATGATGATTAATACTACTAATAATTTTCCACAAACATTTTAAAAATCAAAAATAATATTCTAACGGGTTTGTTGCATAGCATGGATAGTGCAATTGCTTGCGGAGCATTAGGTCGAGGGTTCAAATCCCTTCAAGCCCATATATCATTATTCCCTATATATTGAATCAGAATTAGTAATATGCCAAAATCATAACTATGGTGATTATTTCAATCTTATTCTTTTATCTAATCTTCTCAATTCACTTAGATCCATTATTTCAATGTTATGGCTTTTAGTAATTAACCTAGATAATCTTGGATGTGCATCGTGACCAAGTTTCATAACCATCTTATTTTTATGACATATTGCAAGTGTTATTTTTTTTTCGTTTAATCCCATCGCAAAATCTCTTGCTTGGATAAGTTTTTTCAATGTATTTGAAGACGACGGTACATTTGAAGTAAAATCAATTATATTTATGGTTTTTACTGTATTCGAAAAACTCAATTCTAATATTTTCTTATCTCCGTCAGATATTGACACATTGCCAAATTTTATTAGCTTTAATAATGAAGCTGATATCTTACTCATTTAGCTAGATGATATAGTCAGTTTGCCATTGATTAATATTTTTCCCGTAGGGATTGATATATCATTCGTATCTGTTTTAGTACCTTCAAATGTCATATTATTAAATTCATATGTTATAGACGCATGTTTCGACGTCAACCTTTCAAATATTTCAGCTAACAAACTAGCCCATTCTTTTTCCTCATTACCCATAACTCAATTTATAAATGAATACTATTAAAATCATCTGTTAAATTTTTTTATATTATATACAATGATAAAAATTGATCATTATAATTTTGCATTCTGATATTATGGCTATTTATATTAATTCTATCAGTTTTATGTTATTCAGATCAAATAGATTTAATTATACATATTATG
>WTHC01000003.1:0-19783 GCA_011523285.1 Nitrosopumilaceae archaeon
GTATATGAATGGTTTGTTCAGTTTATTTGAAATGAACTTTATGTCATCATATTCTATTTTGAAGTAATTGTCTAACATCGAAAGCTTATATCTAATTTCAAATTTTTGTTGTTCTATAACAACTGTGGTTTTAATTAATTTTCGTGGCACTGCTATCCTTTCTTCATTATGTATTCTAGCTCCCAATGTTCCTGTTTCAGCAATCAATGTATTTAATATTATATTGGAATCAGATGGTAAACACATAATCTTAACAATATTAGTAATTCTACCTTTTTTAGTTAATGCTGGAGTGATTGTTATGTCTTTGGCGCCACATGACATAATTTTTTCAATAGCATAGCCTAATGTTTCACCAGTTATGTCGTCAACATTAGTTTCAATGATGGTTATAGCTTCTCGATTTATGTCAAAATTTTTTACACCGTGAACTATTTTTAAAACATTAGCAAATTCAGCTAAATCTCTTTTTCCAGCTCCATATCCCACGGATCGTATTTGCATATATGGGTAGTAATTCATACATTTATTAGTTAATGAGACAAGTATACTTGCTCCAGTCGGAGTAGTCAATTCATTTTTTATCGTACTCCCTACAATTGAAATATTAGAATTTTTCAAGATCTCAATAATTGCATATGCGGGGTTTGATGTTATTCCGTGTGAAAATTCTAAAGTTCCACTCCCTACTGACACTGGAGCTGTAATAATTTCTTCATCAAAAAAATTCAAATCATCCATTGCAATTGCAGAACCAATTATATCCACAATAGTATCAATACCTGATGCTTCATGAAGATGAACTTGATCAATTGTAACGCCATGTATTTTAGATTCTGATCTAATTAAAGTGTCAATTACATTATTAGCAAACATTATAGATTTTTTAGATAAATCAATTTTATTGATCAGAGTTTGAATGATTTTTTTTATTTCAAGACCACTTCTATAATGCGAGTCTTCTGAGTTTAATAGTAGTTGAGTAGAGTGGACACCACGTTTATTTATTTGCTTAAAATCAATATCAAATACAAACTTACCAATGTATTTAAGTGCATTAATACTATCAATTATTTTGGATTTACTTGCACCCATGTTTACAAGTGATGAAATAAACATATCACCAGAAATTCCAGCCACTTGTGGATCTATGAAAATAACCATTAAAAAATCAAAATAATAAAATGTATATATTTCTGTCTAACACTAAATTTAATTAATAATAGTTATAGAATTAATCATGATAACTATTATTGGATCTGGCAAAGTTGGATCAACAACAGCACTTTTTTTAGCTCTAAAAAATTTAGCTGAGCGTATTGTTTTGTTCGACATTAGAAAAAATGTCGCGTGTGGAGAAGCATTAGATTTGAATCACAGCTTATCATCAAATGACACAGATGTTGAGATTATTGGATCTGACGATTATTCTGAAATAAAAAATTCAGATATAATAATATTGGTAGCAGGTAGCGGGAGAAAACCAGGCATGACTAGACTTGATTTATTGAATACAAATGCGAAGATTATTACTGAAATTGTACAAAATATTAAAAAATATTCGCCTGATTCTATTTTGATACCTGTAACCAATCCATTAGATCCAATTACATATATGTCATATACAATTTCTAAATTTACAAAAAATAGAGTGATCGGTATGGGAAATATGTTAGATCTGTCCAGATTCAAACAATTAATTCACAAAGCTACGAGTTATTCTGTGAGCTCTATAAATGCATTAGTCATAGGAGAACATGGTGAAAATATGCTTCCGCTAACTAGATTTGCTACTATATCTGGAATACCTTTGGAATCAATCTTATCAAAAAACGTTTTAGAAAACATAATCCAAGAAACCAAACAAGCAGCTGCAGATGTTATAAAATTAAAAGGATCTACAGAATATGCACCAGCAAATGCAATATCACTTATTGTAGAAGCAATAGTTAGAAATAAAAGACAAATGATGCCAGTTTCTGCATATTTAGATGGAGAATATGGAAAATCTAATGTTACTGTAGGTGTGCCAACAATAATAGGCAAAAATGGAATAGAAAAAATAATCGAATTAGAATTAAATCAAGATGAATTGAGCGCATTCGACAAATCTGTAACAAACATCAAAAACGCAATAAACTCGCTAAATATTTAGTAATAATAACATATAATAAAATATTGAACTTAGAAAACATTTTAGAAGATTTACAAAATGGTAAAATTTCTATTAAAGAAGCTAAGAAATTATTATCATTATATTCTGTTGAAAAAATTAATAATACCATGAAGCTTGACATAGGACGTACATGCAGACGTAGTATACCTGAAATAATTTATGCAGAACCAAAACAATTTATAGACATCACAAAAGCCACAAAAAAGATTTTAGAAAAATCAAACAGTGCAATTATTTCAAGATTGAAAAAATTAGACTATGATGAAATAACAAAATATATCCAAAAAAATAAGTGGATGTTAAAAACTGGCAAAAATACAACTTCTGTTTTAATTCATAAAAACATAATTAAATATGGTGCCGGAAGAATTGGTATTTTGACTGCAGGCACAGCAGATATAGGAGTAGCAGAAGAAGCTAGATTGATGTGCGAAGCTATGAATTGTGAATGTATTTGTGATTATGATGTAGGAGTAGCAGGGATACATAGATTATTCCCAGCGATCAAGAAGATCATTAAAAAAGATGCAAGTGTGATAATCGTAGTAGCAGGCATGGACGGTGCATTGGCATCCGTAGTGTCTTCTTTAGTAAATATTCCAGTTATAGGAGTTCCAACATCAATTGGATATGGCTATGGTAAAAATGGAATGGCTGCACTTGCATCTATGTTACAGAGCTGTTCGCCAGGTTTAGCTGTAGTTAATATAGATAATGGGATAGGTGCAGGAGCTATAGCATCAAACATAGCAAATAATACAAAATCAAATGTTAATTATTCCAAGATTGGTTAATTCGTTACCTACACCATATCCAATCAATGCAATTCCTGTTCCAAGTCCAGCCATTTCCAAACCACCTTTAATGATATTAGTTTTAGCCATTTTTGATTTTATAGATCCTACTAGAAAAGACGAAATGAGACTTGTTCCAATTGCAAACATTAAAGCCGTGATACCATTATTAAAAAAAAATGGTATTATAGGCAACATTCCACCTGCCAAAAATGAAAAAAACATAATAATTGCACTTTTGAAAGGATGTCCTATTACATCCATATTTAGGTTTAATTCTTCTGTCAACATTGTGTTCAGCCAAACGTTCTTATCAGAAGTGATTTTATTAACTATCATATCTAATTCTTGACCTGAAAAACCCTTTGATTCATAGATTTTACGTATTTCATCTTTCTCGTCTTCAGGTTTATTATCAATTTCCCATATTTCTCGATCGATTTCAGATTTTAGTAGTTCATGTTGAGATTTAATGGCGAGATAATTTTGCACCGCCATGGCTTTAGCACCTGTAAACATTCCAACAAATGCAGCCAGTATTATAAGATCAGAAGTCACATTAGCGCCTCCAACACCAGCAGCTATTCCTAACGATGTATTTATACCATCACCAAAACCAAAAACAAAATCTCTCATAATACTAGATTCCTTAAGATGAGTTTCAATGTGAGTTTGAGAATTCATTGTTTATTATTTAAACTAGCTAGAAATAAATGATAAGATCATACTCGTAAATAATTTATATAATTCAAAATAATGGTTTATTATTGGCTAGTAAAAAGATAGTATTAACAGCAGATCGAAGTTTAATGACTAATTACAGAGGTAATTTTTTATATGGATTTATTGCTTGTGGGCCATATGAGGTTCTTCCAGAATGGGTCTTTGACAAAGTTTTTTGCCCAGCTGTAGAAACAGATTCAAGTACTGGAGAAGCAAAAGTTGCTCAAGTAGGGTTAAGAAGGATAGAGAGTGCATTATTAAAAGGATATAACAAAAATGATATATTCATAGCAAATCCAGACTATTTGAACAAATCAATTGGTCCTAATACTAAAGTAGTTGGGATTAATGTCATGGATCCTCTTGGCATGGCACCAGTAACAACTACAATGTCACCTGAAAAATTGTCGTATGTAGCAATGAAATTTAAACGTATGTGTGCTACTATAATACAGCTAAAAAAAAAATATAACTTTAGAGTAGTAGTAGGTGGAAATGGAGCGTGGGAGTTAGCTAAATCAGATAGAATGAAAATACATGGTATTGATACCGTTGTTGTAGGAGAAGCTGATGAATTAGCATTAGAATTATTTAAAAAATTAGAGATCGAAGAAGAAGATGAACTAATTCATTGCGCCGTAAAGGATATAGAAAATATTCCTATGATAAATGGCCCTACTGTAAATTCACTGATTGAAGCTATGAGAGGGTGTGGACGTGGATGTGATTTTTGTGATGTTAATAAAAGATCCAAGAAAGATCTACCAATAAGCAGACTCAAACAGGAATCTAAAATCAATCTTGAATATGGATTTGATTCTGTATGGCTTCACTCTGATGAAATGCTTCTGTATGGATGCGATAATAAGGATTTTCAACCAAATTATGATGCGATAATTAATTTGTGGAGGAATTTGAAGTCTTTAGGACCAAATTTTATTGGGACTACTCATATGACGTTTTCTGCGGTCTGTGCAGATCAAAAATTAATAGAAGATATATCAAAAATAAATGGTATGTATAATAATGGAAGATGGCTAGCAACAAATTTAGGAATAGAAACTGTAGCTCCTCGGATGGTTAAGAAACATCTAGGTGTCAAAACGAGGCCTTTTTCTACAGACGAATGGGGATGGGTAGTTAGAGAAGGAGCAAGAATATTGAATGAAAACCATTGGTTCCCAGCAGCTACAATAATAATCGGATGGCCAGATGAAGTTCTAGATGAAACCAAATATACTATAGATATGTTAGATGATTTTAGAAAAACTAACTTTAGGGGATTAATAGCTCCGTTACTATATCAAGATTTTAATGAAAGAAATTCAATGCATTTTGGTAATTTAAATGAGGCTCAATTTACTTTATTTTGGAGATGTTGGGAAAATAATTTACGAGTAATAAATGACATAATACCAATAATATTAAGAAATAAGACATATGGACCTCCAATGAAAGTGTTTATGTATGGTATGTTAAAGGCCGGGACATGGGCTATTATGAGATACTTACGAGGTTTATGTAAAAACATATTCAATGGAAAAACACCAGATGAGATCATAGATAAATATGCCAGATCAAGATCTGTAACATCACCAACATACACAAAATAAATAGGATATTAGATTTTTTCTAAAGCAGCATCAGCAATTGTATTACGTTTTGGTTTTAATACTACAAAATAATTTTTATCTGCGCGTTCTATTGAGTTTACCGATCGATATTTTTTTGTATTTACATCAAACTCCAAAATATTGGAATTGAGAATACCTTTAGCATATATAAACAGGTAAAGATCTCCTGACGATTGTCCCAATGGTATAAAAGCAAAGACATGATTTTTATACGAGCTAATTGGCATAGTGTTTTTCATTGGTGGAGCCACAGATGACATGTACATGAATATATCTTCAATGGTTTCAAATTCTTCATATTCTATATGCATAAATATTATGTAATCTTTACATATAATAACTTACATAATCTACAATGATAGAAATACATGAGTTCCAAAACATGAAATATTAATAAATTGTGAAGTTTGGTAATATAATTTTAATAATTAATCATATTAAGCATGTTGATTAATTTTACAATAAGATAAGTAAAATTATATTAATATCAATTTTATTAATATGATTCAAAATAAGTAACTTGATATAGGTACAATGTAAAATCATATTCAAAACATGCAAAAATGAAATGGAAAAAACTTCAACATAATGGTATATTGTTCCCTCCACCATACGAATCACGTGGAATAATAATGAAAATAAAAGGCGTAGAAATAAAACTAAATATATTACAAGAAGAAATGGTGTATCAATGGTGTAAAAAAAAAGACACAAAATACATATCTGATAAAATGTTTCAAAAAAATTTTCTAAAAGATTTTAAGTTATCATTACATAATAAATTCAAAAATATAAAATATACAGACATAGATTTCACATATGCAAATGAGCTGATTGATAAAGAAAAAATGATGAAAGAATCCATTAGTAAAGATATCAAAAAATCATTGGCGTTACAACGTAAAAAAATACGTGATGAGATGAAAGAAAAATATGGTAACGCTGTAATAGATGGAGATGTAGTAGAAATCGCCAATTATATAGCAGAACCAGCAGGGATTTTTATAGGAAGAGGAGAACATCCACTTAGAGGAAGGTGGAAGTATAAAATAACTCCAAATTGCGTTACATTAAATCTTGGTAAAGAAGCTAGAATACCTAGAGGAGACTGGAAAAATGTGATACACGATAAAAATTCTATGTGGATAGCAAGTTGGAAAGATAAATTGACACAAAAGAGAAAATATGTATGGCTTGCAGACACATCTCAAATAAAACAAAAAAGAGAGCAAGCTAAATATGATAAAGCTATTGTACTATCAAAAAAAATCAACAAAATAAAAAAAAAGATTAGCTCAAATATGAACGATCGAAATGAACAGATAAAGAAAATTGCCACAGTATGTTATTTAATTTATAGAACAGCGATGAGAGTAGGTGATGAAAAAGATTCTGATGAAGTGGATACTGTCGGAGCAACTACATTAAGGAAAGAGCATATCAAACTATCTCAGAAAAAAATAAAATTCGATTTTTTAGGAAAAGATAGTGTGAGGTGGCAAAAAGATATTTTAATTCAAGATAACCATGATGTTTTATTTTATAACAATCTACAAAAACTAATCAAAAATAAGAAATCAGGCGAAGAAATATTTCATGATGTAACTTCTAGACATGTGAATTCGTATTATTCCAGTATAATAAAAGGGTTAACTGCAAAAGTATTTAGAACATATTTAGCTACCAATGTAGTTAAAAATAATTTAAAAACAACAAATATGAAATCTAAACCGTTGCATGTTAAGCTATATTATGCCAAATTAGCTAATTTGGAGGCTGCAAAAATGTGCAATCATAAAAAAACAATCTCCAAAAGCTTTTCTAAATCATTACAAAAAAAGAAATTAACGTTAGCTAAGATCACAAATACTAAAACAAAAACTGATAAACAATTAGCTAGACTCAATATTAGAAAAGAAAAAACAGTTTTAGCTATAAAGCTTTTATCCAAAACAAAAGATTACAATTTGGGCACATCGTTAAGAAATTATATAGATCCACGAATTTACAAAACATGGGCAGATGAAGTTGATATGGAATGGGAAAAATTATATTCATCTTCACTTCAAAAAAAATTTCTTTGGGTAAAAAATAGTAAATAAAATATTAAAATATCAGAATCATTTAATTGGTTCATCGAAGTTGCATAATTATGCCGGAGTAGCTCAGCCTGGCCTAGAGTGCCAGAACAATGGCAATACTCATAATCTGGAGGTCGTGGGTTCGAAACCCACCTCCGGCATAACAAGAATCAACTTCATATATAGTTAATATTAAATTTATATTTACACAAGTGATCAAATGGATGAAATTAAAGAATTTGCAGAAGCATTATTAGATCAATTATCAGTAGAATTGAATGAAGAAAAAGTGATTTCAGAATTGTCACATAAAATAACAGAAGATACTAGTTTTAATGTAGAATTTGATAATTTAAACGATATATCTTACGAAATATTTGACAAGATGAAAAAACATCTTAAAGATTTTACTTCAATTGAGATACCAAACAACATAAATATATCATATTTAAATTTGATTGATTTCAAGAAATTGAAAAGCAAAAAAGTATATGCAACAGAACGAGCTAAAAATTATGTGGATGAATTATTTGAGGCAGTATCTAAAAATAATTTTGATGATATAGCCACCATGATCAAAAATGATATTATAAAATTTTTTGTTTATTCGACATATGCAAAATCATACATATCTAAAATATCTACAACATATGGAGATTACTACGATTCTATGATATACATTAATGAATTTATTATGAAAAGATATCCAAAAATAATTCTATATAAATATGGAAAACCATACGATTCTAAATTTCCAATGGTGAGATCAGCATATGTAGGGGCCTTGAAAATGACCATTTTAGAAGAAATGATACACTCGATACAAACAAAATTGCATGAAATAAATGAAGAATCTATACGATGTGTTAATTATATTAATGAAGAACTAGCAAAAATAATTTTAAATTTAGACGAAAACACAGTATCAACATTATCAAAATATTTAAAATTAGAAGACATTCCAAATGAATTTCCAATTGCAAAACGCGCAAATTTATTTTTTAATATAAACCCAGATAATTTT
The DNA here is from genome assembly GCA_011523285.1 of Nitrosopumilaceae archaeon. GTDB lineage: Archaea > Thermoproteota > Nitrososphaeria > Nitrososphaerales > Nitrosopumilaceae > WTHC01. Next base: position 8,433 of record WTHC01000003.1, read on the forward strand.
ATTGTCAACACGCTTGGTCCAGATGTTATGACATTTACAAAAATAGAAATTGATGAAAAAATAGATAATGCAATTCCTCAATTACATGATATTTATAAGCAATGGTTAAAACCAATACAAATGCATCATGCAGCATTTAGTGTAATGGAAGGAATGGCAAAATTTATTGTAGAACGTATTTTAAAAGCAGATAAAAATTTCCAAGATTATAAAAAAATTTTTTATGAACAACATACTAACACATCATATAATATGAAAAAAAATTTAGGAGAAACATTTGTCGAAATGTGTTTTGAACAATTTAAAGCAAAATCTTTCAAAATAATCATGAAAAAAATTCCCACCACAAGAGAATTAAAAGAACCTAAAATATACATTAACAGAATAATAAATGAAAAATAATATAACTGATTTAATTAATAGTTGGAAGGATTTTTCTAATTATGACAATCATAATTTGATAGAAAAATGTTTAAAAATATCACAAATTTTATTTAATAAAAATTTGAATATATATGAATATATTAAACGAATTAGAATACCTTCAGATTCAGATATCATCAAAATTGTTCATACAATGAATAACATTGAAAAAATTTTGTGCGTATTAAATCAATATATTTTCAACCAACAGATAAAATGTGAAAGAAATAACAATCACCTAAATAATTTTGTTGATTTTGTAATAGATAACAAAAAAGGAAATTCATTAACACTGGCAATAATATATTCAGAAATAGCAAATCAAATTGGGTTAAATATGAAAATTATAGAAGCTAACAATAGTTTTATGTGTAGATACAACAACATAATAATTAATCCACAAAACTTAGGGCCAATTTTAAAAATAAATAATGATCATGGTTATAAAAAACAAACAAATAAAGATCTCGAACAAGACGTAATATTAATAAAATTGCTTCAGAACTTGAAGTTATCTTATGTCAGATCATATGCTTATGGAATGGCATCAATATGCATAGATATGATTTTATCCATTAGATTAATCCCACAAGAAATAAGAGATAAAGGAATTATAGAAGAGCTATCATTAAATCATAAAAATGCATTAGATCTTTTAAATTATTACTTAAAATTAGAACCAGATTCTGATGATGTAGATTATGTATTAGAATTAATCGAAAATATTCACAATAAAATTAATCAATGATAGAAACTATATCTTTGCCTTTTTTGATCATAGAAACTTCATGTCGTGCAATTTTATTTCGTAATGCTTTTTTTAATACATCTACTTCATTACGTAGAATCGCGATATCGTTTTCAAGTTTTTCCACACGATCATAGATTGTTTTAATATTCTGCGAACTCATAAAAATGAGAAAGAAACAAACCATAAAAAGTTTTGGTAAATCATAGTTCAAATAATTGATTGCACGAAGGACATTTGGCTTTTTCTTTTCCAACTTGTCCAATTATCATTATTTTACCAATAGTTTTACATAGTGGACATAATCCAGTTGTAACATTCTTTGGAGATGTTCTAATAATTTTTTGTGTTCTTTTTCTCCTACCCATTAATTTGAGTAAGATAGTCACGATTATTAAATTTACTTTTGGCGCGGAGAGAGGGATTTGAACCCACGTATTCGAATGAATATGGGATTAGCAATCCCACGCCTTACCAAGCTAGGCAATCTCCGCATATAGAGAGTATTAAATAATGTAATAAAATTATTTTTAAGTTTATAATCATTAATAATATCCAAAAATTTGTAAATTATAAAATTAAATATATTAGGCATATTGCTAATAAATCATGATTTGAAAAAAGCTGCAATAATAAAAGGCGATGGAGTTGGTCCAGAGCTTGTCAATGTAGTAACTAATGTTTTAAAAGCATGCAATACAAATGTTGAGTTAATTTTATGTGATGCAGGATCAGAATATTGGGAAAAATATGGTGGTGAAACATACATTCCAGAAGTCACAGACAAAATAATGATGGAATGCGATGCATGTTACAAAGGACCTACAACCACAATACCACTGGCAAAAGCACCAAGAAGTGTAGCTGTATCCACAAGACAAAAATTTGATTTGTATACAAATATCCGTCCAATAAAAACATATGAGAGATTATCCCCAAACCGGTCTTTAGATTTTGTATGTTTTAGAGAAGCCACAGAAGGATTGTATTCTGGTATAGAATTCAATATATCAGATAATGCAGCCATCGCAATAAGAAAAACTACTAGAAAACAATGTAGAAAAATAATCGAAGTAGCTTTTGCATGGGCAAAAAAACATAATATAAAAAAAATTATCGGCATAACTAAACGCAACATACTAAAAAAAACAGATGGAATATTTTGGAGCGAATTAGAAGAAATTCAAAAAGTCAATAACGATATTAGCATAGAAGAGTACTATATAGATAATATGACACAACAATTAGTAAAAAATCCAGAAAGATTCAATAATACAATTTTAATAAGTACTAATTTATTTATGGATATAATATCAGAATGTGCTTCTGGAAACATAGGATCAATCGGAAATGTATATTCAGCTAATATTGGGGATTCTTATGCTATGTTCGAGCCTGCGCATGGAAGTGTACCTAAATATAAAGGCATGAACAAAGTAAATCCAACAGCTGCTATATTATCAGGAGCATGGATGGTAGAATATTTAGGAGAAACAGAAATACGAAATGCTATTTTTAAAGCTACTAATGATGTGATTAATGATGGGAAATATGTTACATATGACTTGGGCGGTAATGCAAAAACAAGTCAAATGTCTATAGAAATTTCTAAAAAAGCTCAATATAATTTAAGGAAATAAAAAATCATACGTTCAGTTTGGCTCTTATTAATATCAATTCCTCAAAAAATAATTTTTTAGTAGCAACAATTGTTGTTTTCAATCCAATTATATTAAGATCATATAATAGCTTATTATAATTAGACAGAGATGAAGCTAAAAACAAAATGTTAGAAGATTTTGTAATATGATTTTTAGCTGAATTAATTATGTTGAATGTTACTTCTATTCCATCTTTGCCTCCGTCAATGGTAATGTCTTCTAATGTAAATGATGGTAGATATGGAGGATTGCAAACCACAAGATCAAATTTATACGACAATGCGTCAGCATTTTCACAGCATATATAATGTAATGATTTACTATAATGTGATTTTAAGTTATAAAAATTAATGTCAGTAGCTACAACGAATTCAAAATTATTTAATAAAACTTGTGCGAGATAACCAGATCCAGTGCCTATATCCAATGCACTGTAACCATTTTCATGTTTTAAATTGTCTTCCAAAAAAAATGTGTCGTCGGATGGCCTATAAAAATTTGTTAATTTCTTGTGCAATTTCAATTATTTCATTATTGTGTAGATAGTTAAATTCATTTTTTGTATTTATACCAAGTTTAATGTTATATTTTTTAGCTATATACTGAATTATTTTTTTATTTGAGAAAATTTTATTGATTGATTTTATGATATCTTTTGATAATATTTTTCTTTGTGTAAATTTAATTAATGTTGAATCCACATTTGGTCTCGGAAAAAAATTTGCCCGTTTTACTTGCAGCACTGAGTGTAAATCAAATGAGTAATTAGCTAAGATGGATATAGCTTTACGTCCATACAGAATTTTGTCTGCAAATTCTTTTTGGATCATCATAACACCATGTGAAAAATTTTGACAAGACAGCCATTCAATAGCAGATTTACTTTTATAATATGGTAAATTGGATACGAATATTGTGAAGTCATAATCATTATGTTTGAATCCATCTTCGTTTTTTACTATCAAATTATTTAAATCTGAAAAATTGGATTTTATAAAATTATATAATTGTGTATCCAATTCTACTGCTATTACTTTTTTAGCTTTTTTACAAAGCAATGGCAGTAATATTCCACGGCCACTGCCTATTTCTAATACAACATCATCACGTTTAATATTAGCTGATTCTATAATGAAATTTATGGTTTGATTCGAAATTAAAAAATTTTGTCCCAAATGTTTTTTATCGTTTGACAAAAAAATTCATTCTAGTTTTTCCAGTTATTTCATCCATTATGCGTTTTGCGATATTTTTTGCTGGTTCTTTGAAACCTACTCTTTCTTGCAAGTCATTAAAGCTAGTAAATTTTTTACGTTTGATTTCATCTAACATAGACTTCATATACGTTTTGCCTATTCCAGGAATTAACTCGAGTGCATGTATACGTGGTGTTAATGGTTGAGCATTATTTAGATAATCAACAAATTTTTTTTCGTTTTTAGTTACTATTTTTTCTACTATTGCACCAAGCTCATTTTGTGCCGAAATGGAGATTTTATTATAATTAATTTTTCCTAAAACAGAAAGAACTTTAGTACGCCCTTCTTTTCCTATATATATTAATTCACCAATATCAAAGGTGGAATTTGGCATGCCAAGAATTTCAAGTAATGTTAGCCTATCTTCCCCCAACCCTGTAATTATTGTACCTTCGCGCCCTGGAACTGTCAAAGATTTATGTCTTGTGCTAAAATCTAATACATATGCATATTCCTCGTATTTTCTAGATATATTAGTATTCTGCAATTTTTCATCAAATTAATTTTATTTAGATATTATTTTCAATATTTTTTCTAATGTTTCCGCTAAAATTAGTTTTTTCCAACCGAATGTAAATGAACGTAATTCAGATAGAGTTTTTGGCATAATATTAATCAATTCTATAGCTTCTTCATCAGTTAACTTACAATCATTAATTAATTTAGATTTCATCTCTTGGGCATCACTAGGATCCAGTTTCGCAAATTTAGAAGCATAATCATACGTCCATCGTTGTATTTGATCCATGTATTCAGTATCTACTTTTGCTAAGATTTCCTTTACTTCTGAAATAGATACTGGTACCCTTCTTTTCATTTCTTCCATTTTATTTATACTCCAACAGGTTTTATGTGATCTGCTCTAGTAATCAATGTTTTCATTTTATTACCAAGTTTTATATTCAATGTGATACTACGCCTACCCATATTACTAATTGTTCCAACTTTTCCCTGATATCGTTTATGAGGCATTGATTTATGTTGTCTTGGATCTATGACTACAGTAGCTTTGTCACCTTTATTGTATGTTCTAAGTAAAAATGATACACCTCGTACGTGTTTCTTTGTTAATGTAGATCTAGACTTAAATCTAAAACCATGAGAGTGACCACTTGATTTTTTAGTTGTCATATACGTAATGATAAAATGTTTTCTATTTTATACTTATTCCATAGATTTTTTTCGTTTAATGGAGTCAACATCTGGATCTGATATACCTGCGTTATTCAATATGAATATAACTTCTTGTTCAGGATGGTGAGGACTATCAATCATTCTAGCGATTCGTTTTTTTCCTGATTTTTTGAAATATATTCTATATGTACTTGTATGTGCTACTACATTACCACCTACTGGGCGTGTAGGATCTCCGAAAAATACATCTGGAGATGACATGACTTGATTAGTTGCGATAGCTGCACAATTATATGTTTCAGCAATTCTGGAAAGAAGATGTACAAAATGATTAAGTTTCTGTTGTCGTTCTGATAATGTTCCTCTTCCAAGATAGTCGGCTCTAAACAAGCCTACTGCAGAATCTGCTATAATAAGTTTAATATTATTATTTTGAATGATAGGGCCGGCTTCCTGTAAAATCAAAGTTTGATGTGAGCTATTATATGCTCGTGCCACAGTTATTTTACCAAGAACTTCATCGGGGTTCATTCCATGACATTGAGCTATAGTCACTATTCTTTCAGGTCTAAATGTGTTTTCAGTGTCAATGTATAAAACACCACCATTAAGACCGCCGTTTTCTTTAGATTTTTGTACAGTAACACACATAGTATGACAAAATTGAGTTTTGCCACAACCAAATTCTCCATACACTTCAGTTAATGCTTGTGTTTCTACACCGCCATCTAATAACATATCTAAGCAGTTAGTACCAGTAGTTATTTTACCAATATCTTGACGTCGTTTGTAAATTTCTGTAGCAGTTTGAAAATCTTTAACTATGAGTCCTTCATCTATGAGTTGGTGCCTAGCTTTATTAACTATTTTTTCTGCTGTGTCTTTATCCATGCCAGTTATATCAGAGAGTTCAACAGGACCACGTACTATTAAATCCATTATATTGTGTATACCGACATCAGTCAGCTTTTTAGCTGTTATAGGGCCTACGCCTTCTAAAATATCTAGTCTTAGTTCATCCATTTACCGTACTATACGGTATGTTCAATATAAATATACAGAATATACTATCTGTGACGTCTTTTTTGTGAAGGTTTGTTTTGTCCAGGATAACGTTGTAATATTAACCTCTTCTTGAAATTGCTTTTGTTTCTTAGACTAGAATTTGTTCCTATTTTTTTACGTCCTTCGATCTTAGGTGTTTGTCCCCTTACTTTACCAGCTTTAGTAAGAGATCCATGAGTAGGCATGGATTAGATCTTTAATAACTTAATTTATAGATTTAGTAAATATTTACCAATATTTAGTTTTAATCGTGTTTATAACTTTTTCATGTTGTAAACCTTTCCTACGTGCATATCTTTCCATAGCACCCAAAGGAACACCTCCTAACGATCTAGCAAGAATATTAAAAAAATATTTTTTAATAGAACCGTTGCTACCGGTCTTGGACATAAATTTCTGAATACCATATTTAAAATTATGTTGCCAAGTTTTATACATAACCCCTAATTGAGCTGGGCTCATTTCATTCCCTATGTTAAAGAATTCAGATTTTTCAAGCAATCCAATAGGAACGAAAGTTAATGGTGTGACAGTGAACATTGCATTTGGTTGTTCATGTTCTAACTCATTAATTATTCTTATTGTGTCCCAAGAATCTTCAGGAGTTTCATCATTATCTAATCCCATTATAAGTGTAAATGCAGGAATCCAATAATTCTCATTTAAAGTTTTCACACCTTCTTTTACTACCCAATGCCATTCTTCTGGAGAATATGGAGATAATTTACGATCTGCATATTTCTCTATTAATCTAAGACTTCCTGTTTCAAATCCGCATTGAATTCCAGTTAGGTTGTTGGGATTAGATCTAATTATTTTAGAAATATTGGGAATTAATTTTTCATCTGCTATTGCGCCAGCTAATGTACCATGTGTAGGATTAGTATGAGTTACTCCAGTAGACATAATTGCAGTAAATAATTCTTCTAGAGCTTCTCTATTAGGTTCCATTTGTTTGGTAACACGTGGATCTATTCCATAGACGAATATATCGTCACTGTGAACCCAAGCAGATTTAATGTTACCTTTTTTAAGGTTAATTTCCACTTCTTTTTTCACTTTTTCCGGAGTATAATATCTAAGTGATCTTAATGTCACATCACAAAACTTACATCCGCGACCACAACCACGCATAACTTCAATCATTCCATGTATACTAGGTTCTACTATTTCTGGAATGTCATCAAGATCCGGTCGAGCCCAAAAATTTACAAATCTACCATGATATTTTTTACCATTTTTTTGAAATTCTTTAATATTTACTTTAAAATCACTTTTACGGAACGGATTCATGTTTTCAAAATCACCTTGAATCAAATAATTAAAAAAACGTCCAGTATGGCCATCTATTTCAGGCGCTATGCCACCAAATTCACCTTCTAATATAGCATATAATCCATATTCCAAAATTTTTTCAGGATCATAATTATATTGCCATGTACCAGAAGCGCCAGCTATGACTTTGGCATTACTGTTATTTTTTTTCTTTGCGGCATTGATTTTCATATGTAGATCTTTACAATAGTATTCATCATATGACATTTGCTTACGGCCATATGTAAATGTCATAGTTACAGGACCCATGCCGAGTGGATCCATTTCATATGTACCTATTACTTCTGTTTCAGGACCTATGAATTTGTCAACATAATCAGGATGAGCTATTACAACATCTTCGCGTTTAAACCCATCACGTAGCAAACCAGCTTCTACTTTACGTAGACCATATGGAGCATAATGAGCTAATCCATTTGTGTGTGGTATTGTATTACAAATAAAATCAAATAAAATTTTTGGCGTAACTTGGTTTTTTAATACTTTATACCAAAAACTTTTTTTGTTTCGAGATGGGTCTAATGCAGGAGCACAACCAAAAAATGTAGCTAACGATATTCCACGATATGTAGACATTAATGTTCTGTCCGCTGTCAATACTATTTTTGGATGATGCATTTTTACTCAATTCGCATTAGATTATTAATTCGCTTTAAACCTTACTAGTGTAATTCTCTATTGAACCAGATTTATTTCTATATGTACATCCAAATTCATCATTTTCTAATAAATATAATCCATTGAACACAGTGCCATCTTTACAAACCAGATTGTCATTCATAGAACAGCTTCCACATATACCAACGCCACATTTCATGATACGTTCTATGCTTGCCTGGACAAATATGTGTTTTGACAATGCCATTTTAACTACATTAAGCATCATCAATTCTGGACCGCATGTATAAACTCCATTAAAAGTAGTTTCATGTAGTAAATCACTCATAACATCTGTAACCAAACCTTTGTGTCCATAAGTGCCATCAATTGTTGTAGTTATAACATGATGTGTATTATTTTTTAATAATAAATTTGCTAAATCTTCGAAGCAAACTTCGGTTTTTGTACTTGCTCCAATTATCAATGTGATATCATGAGAAGAATTAACAAATTTCAATAATCTCATCAATGGAACAAGTCCAGTTCCACCTCCAACTAGAAGTAATTTACCAGATTTGATATTGAAATTATTACCATAAGGTCCACGTATTCCTATATATTGGCCTAGTTTGGCATTATATAATGAAGTAGAGCTAAAGCCCTGCTTACGTACTGTAAAAGCAGCTTTATTTTGTTTTGTAGATACCATAACGCTCATTGGTAATTCATTAATTCCAGGTATCCATACCATTGCAAATTGTCCAGGTAGCGAATTAGACATAATTTGATCTGAAAAAATTAATGTTCTAATTGTAGGCGTTTCATTAATTATTTTTTCGATTTTACATAGATGAGGTTTATTAAAATTTCGTAGAGATTCCAACCATTTCACCTATATTTGTGAAGTTTTTTTTAGTCATGTAATTAATTAAACCCAGATTAATATCACTAAATATTTTCATCCATTTATTATTTATGATACTTCCAATTTGCACAGCTGATGCTCCTGCCAATATGAATTCAACTGCGTCAGACCAATCAGATATTCCACCACACCCAATTATTGGTATATCGTATCTAGAAGAGATTTCATATACACACCTAATAGCTATTGTTTTTATGGGGCGTCCTGACAGACCACCTATTTTATTACCGAGTATTGGTCTCATTGCGTCTATATCTATAGACATGGCTCGTAATGTATTGATTGCAGTTATTGCGTTGATTCCGCCATCACATGCAGCATGAATTGTATCTAAATAATTGATGGAACCTAAACCAATTTTAGCTATTATTGGAGTGTTAGTAACAGATTTAATTTTTTTGACAATATCATAAACGAGTTCTGGATCGTCACCAACATCTAGTCCCACTTTTTCAACATGTGGACAAGAGAGATTTAATTCATAAGCTAAAATTTTGGAATTATGTAATTTTTTTACCATAGTAATAAAATCTACACTATGTGATCCTACTAAACTGACTATAATGGGAATCTTTGTGTTTTGATTTAATATTTTGGAGAAATTATCCACACCTGGATTAGATAATCCAATTGCATTAAGCCATCCATCACCTCCAACACTAAATAAAGAAGGTCCGTTGTAACCATCTGAGGGCATCACGCTTATAGATTTTGTGACAACGGCGCCAGCTCCAGATGAATAGATTCGATCAAAAACTTGGATAGAAATACCTAGAATACCAGATGCTAGAATAGTTGGATTATCAATAAAAATAGGTCCTATATGAGTAGAAATATCAGGTTTCATTTTAAATATGAAACAATTTATAAATATAATAAGTAATCTAATGTTTTTAATCAAGTTAATATTAGTTATAATGTGTATAATATTATTTTGATAGAATATGGTATAGTGATATCTAAAGATGAAACTTATTGTAAATCTTTCGTGTTTATGGAACCAATTAAAGAATACGAATTTATCAAAAGTGGTAAATTATCAATGATTAATGAGCTGGTAGAATTTATAAATGGAGAGCATTGCGTTGTCAACGATCAAGCATTACTAAATATACTACAAACAAATTCTGTGCATACACAAATGATGAACGATGATGAAATTAATAAAATAAGATTGTCTAAACAAGATATTTTGGTAAATTCAGGTATTGCTAAAGATTTAAATGATGCAACATCAAAACTACGTGATTTTTCATTACGATTATCGGCGTCTAGAATTAGCGAAATTTCTCAAAATGATGATCTACATGTCATCCATGCGGTAAATTCATTAGATGAATTAGATCGAATTATTAATTCCATAAACTCAAGAATGAGAGAGTGGTACGGATTACATTTTCCAGAATTAGATAATATAGTAGACAGTACTTTAGCGTATGCTAAGTTAGTAACAAAATCAAAAAAACGTAATGATATAACTGTAGAAATATGTGAAAATTCAGGCTTTCCAGAAGATAAAATTTTAGAAATTATGAATGCAATTGATAAAAGTAATGACGGAGATATTTCTGATGAGCATATTGGATTTATACAAACTTTAGCAAATTTTATTGTTCAGATGAATGATTTACGTTGTAATTTGGAGGAACATCTGAACAAACAAGTATCAAAAATAGCTCCTAATATGACATCAATATTAGGTCCTTTACTAACAGCGCGTATGATTTCGCACGTTGGCAGTATTAAAAAACTTGCACGTATGTCTTCAAGCACAATTCAAATAATTGGTGCCGAGAAAGCGTTATTTCGCTCAATAAAAACAGGAGCAAAACCACCAAAACATGGTTTATTATTTCAACACCCGTTGATTCATAGCACAGACAAATTAAAACGAGGGAAGATATCTAGAATAATAGCTTCTAAAACAGCTATTGCATCGAGAATAGATGCTTTTGGACTAGGCTTAAATAATGAACTAGTGAAAAAATTAGATAGTAAAATACAAAATATTAATGAAAAAAATAATATGGATCATGAAATAGATAATAGTAAACAAAACAAACCTGAAGATAAATCTAGAATTATTGTGTCTCTAGATAGAGAAGACGACAAACCTAGAGGTAGATTTGGTAGACGTAGTTCTAGGGATAGAGAAGACGACAAACCTAGAGGTAGATTTGGTAGACGTAGTTCTAGGGATA
>WTHC01000003.1:19883-23467 GCA_011523285.1 Nitrosopumilaceae archaeon
GAGAAGACGACAAACCTAGAGGTAGATTTGGTAGAAAATCAGAATATAAAATTAAGAGACATAGATAATATTTTCTATGTTAAATTAAATCACGAATCCAAGATAGCTACAAAAAATTTGGTGCCAGGAATTAAAGCATATAAAGAAAAAACTATAACCATAACAAACATAGAGTATAGAATTTGGGATCCGTTTAGAAGTAAATTAGCAGCAGCTATTTTGAAAAAACTTGAATTGATCCCTATTAAGAAAAAATCATCTGTATTATATTTGGGAGCATCTACCGGCACTACAGTAAGCCACATATCAGATATAGTAGGTACAGACGGTGAAATTTTTGCAGTAGAACATTCAAGTAGAGTTGCAAGAGAATTAGTCAATAGAGTAGCAATTCATAGATCTAATATAATTCCAATAGTAGAAGATGCAAGAATGCCTCAAAACTACTTTGGCATTTACAAAAAAATAGATGTTATATATGTAGACATAGCTCAACAAAATCAGACTGAAATAGCTATAAACAACTGTAAAATGTATCTGAAAGATGGAGGGTACTTGTTACTAGTAATTAAGGCTCGAAGTATTAATGTTAGCAAAAAATACAAGGAGATAACCGAGATGGAAATAAAAAAATTGAAATGTTTTTCAATAATACAAAAAATTGATTTGTATCCATATGATAAAGACCATTTTATCATACTAGCAAAATTTTTACCACATTCATAAATTGCTTAGCTTACGTACTGTTTTCCAACTATTACGTACAAAATTAGGCATTAGATTATTTTTTATACAATTTTTAATAAATTTGTGAGTTATTATATCAGATGGATAACCGCTACCAATATTATCATATTGTCTTTGAATTTTTTTAATGGCATTATCTCTATTTACTTTAGCTATGATAGAAGCTGCAGCAACTACAATTAATTTAGAATCTGCATGATGTAGAGAAATTATTTTGGAGTTGGATATTCTGGAAACCAAATTTCCAAATCTTGTTGCGTTAATATCACATGAATCGACGTACGAAATTTGTGGTCTTAATATCGATATTGTTTTTCCCATATATTCTGCTTCAAGTAAATTTAAATTATGCACATAAACGTATTGATCAATTTTTTTGGTGTGTATTTTAGAAACATGGTAATCATCTACCAGATCTAGTATTTTGTTATATAATTTAGATCGAGATTGTTTGGTTAATTTTTTAGAATCACGGACACCTATATACTTCAATTTTTGTAACTTAGAATGATGTACAAGTACACCTGCTATCACCAATGGACCAAGTACGGAACCACGTCCGGCATCATCAACACCACATAGATACATTTGAATATATTGTATTAAGAATAGGTATTAACTGTTAGAATAGATGTATTGAATAGGAATTGACAAAAGATATAGAAATTATAGAGATTGTAGAAGGCAACACCAAGATACTGATTCCTGCAGAAACATTAATCAAATCAGCACCATCAAAATTAAAAATATTTTTCAACCCAAAAGCAGTAATTAGTAGAGATTTTTCAATAATCGCATATTCAGCTTTTTCCAAAAAATTTAAAGGTCCCAAGATATTTTTAGATGCATTATCTGGAGTGGGAGTTAAAAGTCTGCGTGTTGCAAATGAAATAAAAACCATACAAGTAATTGCAAATGATGTAAATTATCAAGCGGTAAAACTATGTTCAAGATCTGCGGTACTTCAATTTAGATTGTTATTATATATCAAATGAGGAAGCTTGTAATTTTCTTAGTATGTATTCCAAGAAATATAAACGTGGTACGATTGTAGATATTGATCCATTTGGATCTCCATCTCAATATATTGACTGTGGCATAAGAGCTACTACGAATGGCAGATTGTTATCTGTTACAGCTACAGACTTACAAGTACTACATGGAATTTTTAAAAAAACATGCAAGAGAAAATATTATGGAATGCCAATTAAAACTAAATACAGCAACGAAATTGCAATTAGACTGATATTAGGATGTATTTATTTGGTTGCATCTAGATTAAATGTTGCAATAGAGCCTATATTTGTAGAGAATAATTTACATTACTATAGAGTATATGTCAAAATTATTAACAAACCAGATAATAATAACCAAATTGGATATGTATTGCATTGTAAAAAATGTGGTAATAGATAAATCAATGAACAAATACAAAAATGTAACAACTGTGCAAACACCACAGAAATTGCAGGACCATTATGGATAAGTAAATTATTCGACAATGAATTTGTTAATTGTATGTTAAATGAATATTATACTCACTTAAAAAATGTTATGCCGCATTAAAAAAATGTGTTTTAGAGTCACAGATAGCAGGGGTTTATTTTACGTCAGAAGAGATAGCATCTATGTTACATATGTCACCATTAAAATTGACTGACATTATAAACGAACTTAGAAAGATGAATTTTATGGCAAGTCCCACATCTCTCAATAATTGTGGTTTCAGAACTAATGCTAAAATAATTGACATTATTAAGATTTTTCAATCGTTTAAGTAGCCCAGCCCAACGCAATATGTTTCACTACTAGATTTCCTACTTGATTTGGGTTTTGTAGTTTTAAATTTCATAAATTTAGATTTAAGATCAGATTTAAATTGTTGTGCATGTTCACCATCAAACACTTTGAATAAAGCGTTTCCATTTTCAGATAGAATAGAATCCATTATTGTGACACATTTATTAATCAATTCGATTTGTTTTATGTGATCAATAGATCGAACTCCAATTACTTGTGGCGATATATCACAAATTACAGAATCTATTTTTCGTCCAAAATATTTGATGAGATTATTTACTGTATTTTTGGAATAATTAATATTTGTTTTAATGAAATATGTGCCTTTGATCTCATCCATATCAGATATATCTATTCCTACTACTTTACCTTTAGATCCTACTAGCTTTTTTGAGACTTGCATCCACCCTCCAGGGGAGCATCCTAGATCTAAAACAAAAAAATGTCTCTTGATTATTCTATATTTTTTATTAAGTTCTATTAATTTAAATGCAGATCTACTTCTATATCCTAATGCATGTGCAAGATTTCTATAATGATCTTTTTTGGCATCTAATCTATTCACTATTTTATATTTAATTTATGTCTTTTATAACCCATTCTTCTATCAATTTACATGTCTTAGGATTTATGTCTCCGTCCAATGAGCATTGTTGTTCCACAGGACATATTAAACATGGAGAATTTTCTATTGGCAAAGTATTGATAAATTTGCGTTTGATTGATAATTTGTATGTTATTTTGCCACTCTGGATTATTTTTTCTTTAGTAGCAATATTATTTTTTTCTAATTGTACAATTAATTTAGAACCTTCTTTATCATCAATATGTAGTCTTTGCCACAATTCATTTTGAAGTATACCGTCACTCATATTAGATTCCAAAATGATTTTAGCGTCCTGTATTAATTTTTGATAATTTAGATTAGACATTTGTACATCTTCTGAGATCTTAGTTTTAGTAAGTTTAGTTTTAGTAAGTTTAGTTTTAGTAAGTTTAGTTTTAGTAAGTTTAGTTTTAGTAGGTGTAGTTTTAGT
>WTHC01000015.1 GCA_011523285.1 Nitrosopumilaceae archaeon
ATATAGTACTACATTTAAAGGATGTGGTGGAAGTATAAAAAAAAACATTGACGATTTTGTTGTTAATGAAATTATATCAGAAGATATAAAATCAATGATTACAAATAACAATGGATATTCTTTATATAAACTCAAAAAACAAAATATAGATACAAATCATGCATTAAATCACATATTCAAAAAATATAGAATAAGATTAAAATCATTAGGGCTAAAAGATGCAAGAGGTATTACTGAACAATATGTATCGACTACAAATAAAATTAAGGCTCCAGATAAAATATTTGAGAAAAAATATACATTGAAAAAAATATGTTTGTTATCAAAGCAAATAAATAAAAGACATATGATAGCTAACAAATTTCAAATTAAAATAACAAACCCCAATCTACCAATTATTACATTTACAGAATATAAAAAAATTTTAAATTTTTTTGGATATCAAAGATTTGGATCCAAAAGACCAGTCACTCATTTAATTGGAAAAGCATTATTACAAAAAGAATTTTCTAAAGCAATAACAATATTATTATCATACACATCAGAATACGATACTAAAGAAAATACAGAAATAAGAAAAAAAATGAACGACAAACATAATTACGCAAAATGCGTTAATGAGATTTCACATAATATGGACCTCGAAAAAATAATATTGAAAGAAATGATTAAACACGAAGATCCATTAAAATCCTTACGAGCTCTTCCATTAATAATTAGACGATTTTTTATTCAAGCATATCAATCTTTTATTTTTAATAAAACGCTTAGTATTGCAATGGATGAGAATGAATCATTATACAAATCACAGTATGGCGACGTATGTTTTAATGATAAATTTGAAATATGCAAGTATAATGGAGAGCCTAAGCAAAAATTGGCAATACCAATAATTGGTTATGCATATTACAATAAAACAAGATTTCATGAATATATAAAACAAATTTTGAAAGAAGAAGAAATAAAACCACGCGACTTTTTTGTAGACGGGATGCAAGAAATTAGTAGTGAAGGCGGGTTTAGGAACGCAGTGATTAATTGCTATGAACAAAATACAGATACCGATGTTGTGAAATTCACTCTAACACGAGGCTGTTTTGCTACAATAATATTACGCGAAATAATTAAACCTTCAGATCCCATAAGATCTGGATTTTAATCTATCAATAATTATTTTGAAAAAGTGTTATGCAAAACTTGAAAAAAATTACGTACTACAAAATGAGGATTTTTCTTGATAAATTTTATCATATCAATCAATCCAAAATCTGATTTCATAAAGTTTACTAATTCATATACAGTTAAATTTTTGATAATATTAAGTTCTTTGTCCCATTCACCATCACTTAATTTTAGCCATCTTTTTTGTATTACGTATGATGAAATTATTTTCTTATAAACTAGCTTCTGCCATTGTTTTTCATATTCGAGAAGAAAGCTCTTAGATATATTTCTTTCAACTATTGCTTTAGATGCTACATCTCCAGCAATACGACCAAATTTTATGGCATATCTTATGCCTTCTAGTACTAACGGATTTGAATACCCAGCTGAATCACCAACCAATAAGATATTATCATATACAGTGTTCCTAACTGGTCCATCATTTGGAATTAATCCGTAATGTAATTCAATATGATTTAATTTACCGAGATCCTTAATCGGTCCTGTTTTATTTTGAATTATCTTATTCAGTTGATCTATAGGGTTGATGGTGGAATAAGGTCTGGTTATACCAACACCTATGCGAACAACGTTTTTATTTACTGGGAAGATCCATGCATATCCAGATGGCGAATATTTACTGCCAACCATAAGAGACCAAGTATCTGGAACAATATTTTCTGCATAAGATTCGTATTCTGCACCGGTTCCAAATATTTTCCACTGTTTTACTAACCCAAGTGATCTGGCTACAACAGATCTGAATCCACTTGCATCGATCACAATTTTAGATGTAAATTTGTTTTTGTTAATATTAACTAATCTTTGAGTTTTGTTTAAGTGCACATTTGTTACATTGTTATTAGTGAACAAATGAGCTCCTCTATCAACGGCACGTTTAGCTAAAAATGTGTATGTTTTTCTAACATCAAGGACAGCCGCTGATGGAATATTTCCTTTGATCAGAACTTTGTTGTTAGAAGAATGAAACGAATAGTTTTTAATTTTGTTATAAAAATTTTCAGGTATAGAGAATTTTTTCATGTCATCAATCCACGTAACTCCACTAGTACGGATAGAAGTGGCCACATGTGGATCTTTTTCCAGTATAGCAACTTTAATATCTTTAGACGCAGCTGCATAAGCAGCTGAAGAACCTGCAGGTCCAGAACCTACAACTATTACATCATAATCAGATTTCAATTAATAAAACTTTTACAAGAAAATTATTTCTATTATAATTTATTTATCAATATTTATTTTAAGATAGGTTTACCGTCACTATCATTACATCTTTCTGCATCCATATATGATGTATTATTTAGATCTCTATGCATATAACTATAAGATTTTCCTTGTGTTTTTCTACAGAATTTCTTGTGTACTGATTGTTCAATTTTCAATGTATAATCATTTTCGTGAAATAGTTTTTTTCCACAATCTTTACAAATTATTTCTGGCATATTTTATTAAATCAATACTATGTATTTATTGTTAGTTATTTCATATAATCAAAATTAAATATAAAAGCATATCATTAAAATATATGCAATTTCTAGGTAAGTTAAAAATCAAATCACATAAAAAAATCACTAAATTCTTAAATGAAGAACATGTAGGTAGAATCGCTACAATTGATAAAAATGGGTTTCCTCAAATAATTCCGATGAATTTTGTATTTACAAACAATTCCATCTACATGCATTCCCATGTAATAGGTGAAAAACTTACAAATATGAAACATAATACAAAAGTAGGATTTGAAGTAGATAGAGAATTAGAATACCTACCTAGTTATTTTGAAGATGAATATGATGCATCGTTTGCAGACACATTATATATTAGTGTAGTAATAAAAGGTAATAGTCATATAATAGATACTAAAAATGAAAAAGCATTTGCTCTAAACTCATTAATGAGTAAATATCAACCAGAAGGTAGATATCAAACTATAAAACAAAATATGAGAATACTAGATGCTGTTAAGATTATTAAAATTGACCCAATTGTCATAACTGGTAAATATAAAATAGGCCAACATCTTTCTATACCTGAAAGGTACAAATTAGCTCAAAAAATTTTAAATAAAAATTCTTCAACAGTAGCAACCACATTAAAAATAATGGGTTTTGAAACAATTGACAATAAGATCAAAATGATAAACGATCCAATTTGGTAAATTATAAAATGTTAGTTGATTTAAATTTAGTACAAACACAATATTAATAGTTGAATAATAATTTCGATTTACGATCAACATTTGTTCCATCAGGAGATCAACCACACGCAATTAAAAAATTAATAGAAGGAGTAAAGAATCATAGAATACAAACATTGATAGGAGTTACTGGGAGTGGCAAAACTTTCACTATTGCTAATGTAATTAATAATATATCAAAAAATACCTTGATCATTTCACATAACAAAACATTAGCATCACAATTATACACAGAATTCAAACAATTTTTTCCACAAAATAATGTAGGATATTTTGTAAGTTATTATGATTATTATCAACCAGAAAGTTACATATCACAAACTGATACCTATATTGAAAAAAATACCAAGATAAATACAGAAATAGAAAAAATGAGATTAGATGCAACTACTATGTTATTATCAGGTAAACCTACAATCATAATTGCTACAGTGTCGTGTATTTATTCTATAGGCACTCCTGACGAATGGAAAAATAAAACTTTTTCAATTTATGTAAATCAAAGAATTTCTATGTTCGTAATAATTACTCAATTAATTAATGCAATGTATGAAAAAATCAAAAAAGGATTCAAAACCGGTTGTTTTTGTATAAAAAAAACTCAATACATATCATGTCAGCTTATCAAGATGAAATAATAATAATAACTTTTAATCAAGATAGAGTGGAAGATATACATATTTCAAATATAGCATTAACAAATAAAAGGAAAATAGAACAAATTAAAATTTTTCCCGCTAAGCATTATATTATTAATGAGGAAATTGTTAAACGAGTAGTAAAGTCAATTAAAAGTGAACTAAAATTAAGATTATTAGAACTTAATGAAATAGAGAAGGAAAGATTAGAGACTCGAGTCAATTATGATTTAGAAATGCTTCACGAAATGGGGTATTGTCGCGGCATAGAAAACTATTCCAGACATTTTGATAATAGAGATGTCGGAGAGAAACCTTCTTGTTTATTAGATTTCTTCACTGATGATTATTTATTAATTATAGATGAATCTCATGTCACAATACCACAATTACATGGTATGTATAATGGAGATCATGCACGCAAAAAAATGTTAATAGAATATGGATTCAGGTTGCCTAGTGCATATGATAATAGACATCTAAAATTCGACGAAATTGAAAAATATATGAAGAATGTTATTTTTTTATCAGCTACACCGTCTAAATACGAATTAAAAAAATCAACACAAGTAGTTGAACAAATAATAAGACCTATAGGTTTGTTAGATCCACAAATATTCATCAAGCCAACTAAAAACCAAATGGATGACATAATTTTAGAAATAAATCAAAGAATATTATTAAATCAACGAGTTTTGATAACAACATTAACTAAAAGAATGGCTGAAGATCTAACAGAATACATTCTGAATAGAAATATAAACGCCAAATACATTCATTCTGAAATAATAAACGGTGAAAGAACAAAAATAATAAGAGAATTAAGAAATGGAGAAATTGATGTTCTAATAGGAATAAATTTACTTAGAGAATGTTTAGATATACCAGAAGTAGCATTAGTCATTATTTTAGATGCTGATAAAGAAGGATTTTTAAGAAATTCTACAAGTTTAATTCAGACATTTGGACGTGCGTCCAGAAATAATAATGGAATGGTGATCATGTATTCTGATACCATTACAAAATCCATGAAAATTGCAATGAAGTAAACAAATAGGCGTAGAAACAAACAAATTCAATATAATAAAAAAATGGGGATAACACCAAAAACAATAAGCCAATATCCAATGAAATAGAATATCAAAATACAGACATCAATAAATTAAATTTATTAAATATGAAAATGAAAAATGCGTCAGGCAATTTAGAGTATGAGGAAGCTATAAAATATAGGAACATTATCCATAGTATAAAAAATAAAAATCAATTTAAAACAAAAAATTAATGGTAATATATCAT
>WTHC01000022.1 GCA_011523285.1 Nitrosopumilaceae archaeon
GCATAGTTCTATATACTATTATGTCTGATTCGTCATCATGCATATAGTTTTTAATATATCACCTAAATTAAAGCTTAAAGTAACGAAATAAATACCCCAATAAAGAATGTTTTAGATGTTAAAATTTGAAAACAAAACTGTTGTTATAACTGGAAGCGGAACTGGAATTGGACAAGCTATTGCAAAAAAATTTGCTGAGAATGGCGCAAATATAATAATTTTAGGTAGGAGAAAAAAACCACTTGAAGATACTGAAATAATACTTAAAGAAATATTTTTAAAAATTAATAGTAATGCTTTT
Organism: Nitrosopumilaceae archaeon; assembly: GCA_011523285.1. GTDB lineage: Archaea > Thermoproteota > Nitrososphaeria > Nitrososphaerales > Nitrosopumilaceae > WTHC01. Next base: position 302 of record WTHC01000022.1, read on the forward strand.
GTGAAGAGCTTTGCTTCAACTGATGTAAGTGATGAAATATCGATCACAAATCTATTTGCCAACTTGAAAAAATCAAATATCAATGTAGATATTTTAATAAACAATGCAGGAGTTTCAGGACCTGTTACATGTTTTGCTAATAGCCCATTAGAAGAATTCAAGAAGGCTATAGACATACATTTAACCGGAACTTTTTGGACATCTGTCAAAGCAATCGAAAACATGAAACCAGGTTCTAAAATAATTACTATATCCACTTTTTTTACAGAAGAAAGACCGTTAGAACAAAGACCATATAGATTTAGGAGCCCATACACCGCAGCACAAGGAGCAAAGAATAGATTAGTAGAATGCATGTCTTGGGAATTAGTTAATAAAAAGATCATTTCAATTGGTACAAATCCAGGTCCAGTACATTCTGATAGGATTTACAAAACAGTATATCCAAAAGCAGCCTCTGAATTTTTACGAGTTAGTGGTTTTAAAGAATTGAGTCCACAAGAAGTAGAAAATATAAATCAAGATCTATTAGAAGTGTTAGGCGAAGATGAAAACACCGTTAACAAAAAAATAACAGAAATAAACACAAAATTTAATACAGCTCAATCTAATCCCGATTTTGAAAATACAATACGAAAGCTATACCAAAAAATTAAAACAATAGCAGAAAAAATACAATTAAATACATCTAAGATGATCGTAGATGGTCAGTTTTTATCTCAATCACAAGTAGCTGAATCAATAATGAATTTATGTGATGACGAGATATCGAAGATATTAAACGGTAAAATAATACCAGGCGACAGGGTTTTTTATCCAGTAAAACCTCATATTACAACAGATATACAAAAAATACAACAACCATATTTTAATTCAAATGTGTTCATATTAACAATTGATGCAAATGATGATCCCAGTTACTATAAAGCTGAAGAAATAGCTACTCATATTGAAAAAAATGGTGGGAAGGTGATTTGTTTTCTTTCTAAAAATATTACAAACGAATTATACGGCAATCTGAATAATAAATTTCATGTGCATCAAATCGATCTATCAAACACAGACGAAGTAGATAAATGGACAAATACTACCAAATCTAAATTTGGTAAGCTGTACATGTTTATTCATATAACTGGCAATATAAATGATAAAGATCTAATAGATATGACAAGATCAGAATGGAACGAATCAATAAATAGATTTATTGTTGTGCCGTCTATAATTACTAAAAATGCATTATCACATTTTGTTCCCAATGGAGCAAAAGATCCTAGAGAATTCAAAAATAAATCAGGAATGGTGATCATTATAGGGCCTGATTCAATAATAGGTAAAAAAATTCCAGGTTCAAAAAGGGCCAAAGTGGAAGTATTTAGAGGACTTCTAAGACCTTTTACCACAACAGTAAATCAAGAATTAAATGATGTTCTGAAATCTAAAATAAGAGTACAGTTAATGCTATCAGGATCTCTAGATGGTAAAGAACCAAACATAAAAAGATTGCTTCATGCAATAAATTATTTTGCAAATTATATACCAAAGTCATCTGAAGTAATTTATCAATTGGATGATTTAAGAACATGATCAAAATGACCATCATCATCCATTAAAATAGTACAAATTAGATGAATATATGAAATAATATATTCAAATACTATAAACGTCGCAATACAATATTATGAATCTAGTATTACAAGTTGTGAATTTTCATTTATATTGAACTTATTTATAAATCCTTGATTTACTTCCAATATATATTTGGATGGTATTTCAGGCCCGTTTTTATCACATAGAATATTTTCAATCACAGATTTACATGGCTGTATATTTTCTTCAATGTGTATAATATGTTTATTTTCATCAAACCATATAATATCAATAGGGAATTGCATGTTGAGAGTCCATATTTTATGGATTGTAGAATTATCAAATATGAAAAACATCCCTTCGTTTTTATTTAATTGATCCTTAAACATCATTCCTTGAATATATTCAGAGTTATTATTAGCAATACTGACTTCAATCAATATGTCATCTATAGAGATTAATCCCATATGCAATTCAACATTAGATAATTTAGAATCTTGGATTAACATCATACCAACAATACCTATCAATACAGCAAAAATAGTTACTGGTAATAAAATTTGAAATTTTGCAGACACAACAAGATTTAGAATGTTACAAATATAACAGTACATAAAAGATCAATATTACCTATAATATTATATCAAAGCAGCAACAAATTATGTTATGAAAGATAATGAGCGTTTAGAATATATCAAAGAAGCTCATAAATTTAATAGAACAAGATCAAATATTAGTACTGAAGATTATTTAGAAGTCATATATGAATTAGTGAAATTGAAAGGCTATGCTACTACCTTAGATATATCTAGATACATGAGTGTGAGTGCACCTAGTGTTACAAAAATGTTACAAAAGCTTAATGATCAGGATTATTTAATATACGAAAAATATCGTGGCATATCATTAACAAAAAAAGGAAATCAAATTGCAGAAACAATTAGACAAACTCATGGAATTGTATTAGAATTTTTTAGCATATTAGGGATAAACCACAATACAGCAAATTACGATGCAGAAGGAATAGAACATCATTTAAATCATAAAACAATTAAACAATTACAAAAATTTATTATATTTTTAAAATCAGATCCTAAGATATTAAAAAACTATTCTAATTTTCGTATATATTAAATGGGATCGGCAGGATTTGAACCTGCGGCCTCAAGCACCCAAAGCTCGAATCATACCAAGCTAGACTACGATCCCCAAGATTACTAATTTCAGCCCCAATTTAATCTTGACAATGATTATTTTAAATAATATTTTAAATCATTTAAAATTATGTGCAATGCTGACTATATCAAAGCAGGTAAAATCGCATCATCAATACGTGAAAAAATTAAAAAAAAAAATTTAGTTGGTTTAACAATATACGAGATCTGCGAAGAAGTAGAAAACGAAATTAAATTGCTGGGAGGGAAATGTGCATTTCCAGTTAATGTTAGTATAAATGACATAGCTGCCCATTATACTGCAGAACCAAATGATCAAAAAACAATATCTGAGAGAGATTTAGTGAAGATAGATTTAGGAGTACAAATAAATGGATACATTGCAGATACAGCAACAACCGTTAGTTATGATTATAACGATTACGAATTAATAGAAATAACAAACAATGCATTAAAAAATGCAATGCTAATAGTAGAAGCTGGTATAAAGTCAAATAACATTAGTAAAATAATAGAAGAGACGATCAAACGGGCTGGGTATAAAGCAATAGTTAATTTAAGCGGTCATTCTTTAGATAGATATACGATACATTCTGGAAAATCTATATCCAATATTTGGTCTTCAGAGCATTTTCTGTTTTCAACAAAACAAGCATATGCATGTGAGCCTTTCGTAACAACCAAATTAGGATCTGGGTTTGTGAGAGAAGGTAACTCACGAAATATTTTTGCACTAGTATCTCGTAAAAAAACTAAAAATAAAGAGCTAGATTCATTCATAGAATATATTTGGAATGAATTCAACATGCTGCCATTTTCTTTAAGATGGATAAATAAATATTGGGACAACAAAAAATCACAAATACTTTTAAATAAATTGGTTAATAAAAAAATTGTACATGCATATCCAGTTTTAATAGAATCTAGTGGTCAAAAAGTGGCTCAAGCAGAACATACTTTTATTCCAATGAACGATGGGGTAAAAATAATTACGGAGTAAGTATAATATATACAAAACTAGTTATTGTTTTATATAAAAGCTATAAATTGACATGTGCTAGAATATATAATCTAATATATTCCAGAAGTATTACCAACACCAACTAGCAATACAGATTGGTTAGATGAGACATTTTCTTCAATCACATTATAGATAATCGATTTAATATAATCAACTGTTTCAGATATTTCTTTTGTCATTGTTGTTAAAGATTCTTGAATAGATTGCTTAACGATGATAGAGAGTACTGGTATTTTATATTTGGAGGCAATTTCTTCAATTTGGAATTTATCTACACCGATACCACCCATAGCAACACCAAATCCACAAAAAACAGATGCAGATTTTTCGCCTTCTAATTTAAGAGATGCATCAATAAGTATTATTAAATTTTGTTTATATTTCGAAGATAGTAATTCTATTGCATCACCCAATTTTCCTACTATCGTATAAGGGCCTTTGGCTTTAAGAAAATATAATTTTCTTTCGTTATAAAATGATGTGCACCAAATAGTTTGATCAATATCATCATGTTTGGTATAGATATTCTTTATCATATTGTTAATAACAAGTGGCCCTATCCCGTCTCCAATAGGTTTACCATTTTTTATAGGCCATATAGAATCTTTGAGTGCCATCGTTTCTTCCATTATAAATGGTAAAGTTAATTGTAAAGGTAAAATTAATGGATAATTATGATGTTTTTTGCTGTTAAAAAAATATGATTAACAGCTTTATAAAACGATCTAATCGTAGTTACAATTTCTAATAAAGTTTGGAATTTTGCAATAGTTAATTTATCACAATCATGGAACATTAGATGTAATGTAGAATTTGTTTGTTGATCACGATTTCTAATTATGTGCTTGATTTTGTTAATAATTCCAGCAGGATCTATATTTGTTGGAAATATAGTAAAATAATCAATCATCTGCTCAATTTTTTTATATTTAATATCAGTATTAT
>WTHC01000011.1 GCA_011523285.1 Nitrosopumilaceae archaeon
AGAACATTAGCCATATCCAAATCCATAGGAAGTACGAAAGCGGGTGTTATTAAAAACCAAACAATAGGTGTAATAGGATATGGCATTCAAGGCGAAGCTCAAGCTGACAACATGAAAGATTCTGGTTTAAATGTAATAGTAGGTTTAAATGAGAATGGTTATAGTTGGAAAAAAGCTCAAAAACACGAACATATAGTTATGCCTATAGAAAAAGCTTGTAAAAAATCAGACATAATACATATTTTGATACCAGATATGGTACAAGCCGAAGTATATGCCAAAAAAATATCTAATAACATATCTGAAGGAAATGCATTGTCATTTTCACATGGAGCAGCCATTCATTGGAATTGGATTTCCACACCAAAAAATATTGACATCATAATGATTGCTCCAAAAGGACCGGGGTCTAAAGTCAGAGAGACATATTTAGATGGTTTTGGCACTCCGTCAATAATTGCAGTGAAGCAAGATTATACAGGCACCGCATGGGAAAGAACATTAGCCATATCCAAATCCATAGGAAGTACGAAAGCGGGTGTTATTAAAACTAGTTTTCAAGAAGAAGTAGAAACAGATTGGTTTGGAGAACAATCAGATCTTTGCGGCGGTACTGCATCTATGATAATAAATGCATTTGAAACACTAGTAGAAGATGGATATCAACCAGAGATCGCTTATTTTGAAGTACTTCACGAATTAAAATTAATTGTAGACATGATTCAACGCCATGGCATAACTGGCATGTATAATAGGGTTAGTGAAACTGCAAGATTTGGTGGATTGACTAGAGGTCCATTAATAATGAATAAAGAAAACAAACAAAATATGAAATTAGTATTAAAAATGATCAAAGATGGAACATTCAATAAAGAATGGATAAATCAATATAAGAAAGATGGTAAAAACTCATTTAATAAATATATGAATAAAATAAAAAATCACCAGTTAGAGAAAACTGGTAAAGAAATGCGCAACATGATTTGGGGAGATTAGATTTTCCGCAATTTTGATACGCCTTCATGAACATGATCTATTATAGTTTGTAATTTTGTCCCAGGACCAAATATGTTTGAAATACCAGCTTTTTGAAGATTTTTTTTATCTTCTGCAGGAATAACTCCTCCACCAACAACAAGAACATCGTTTATGTTTTTATCAATTAAACATTTCACAACTTTAGGGAACAATGTGTTATGAGCTCCATTCAATAGGCTCAAAGCTATTGCATCTACATCTTCATCTTCTGCAATTTGTGCGATTTGTTTAGGAGTGGCAAAAAGACCAGAATAAATAACTTCCATACCTGCATCTCGAAATGTCTTACATAAAATCAATGCACCTCGATCATGTCCATCTAATCCTAGTTTGGCAACCAATATTTTGATTTTTCTCATGGTAGTTTTTTGTTTCAATAATTATCACCATAATTTTAAAAAATTAATATATATATAAAAATTACATTCAATTATAATTTCAATTAGGTATATTTATGGCGTATTCTAAAATGTGTGTCAATATATTAAATCAGTACCAGAATGTGCGAATATTTAATTTAATATGATTGTATTAAGATTAAAATATTAACATGAATCACATATGTTATGATCGATCCTGTTTGCAATACAAAAGTGGATGACAAATCAACAAGTATAATACATAACAATAAAAAGTATTATTTTTGTTGTCCTACATGTAAATGGGCATTCGAACAAAACCCAAAAGATTTTATTAAAGAATCTCCAAATCAGTAAAAATTTGGTTCATGGTAGTTAATAATGGAAGACAGTGTCGCCAATTTTCTTTTTCCAATCTGCACGTATTCCAGGTTTACCATTTAATTTTTCCACATAATTGAATGCGGAAAGTCCAGCTTCAGTTCCGTTGCCACATGCTACAGCTATTTGTTTATATGGAATATTAGTAGCATCACCTGCAGCAAATATAGCTGGATGAGATGTTTTGCCACCTTGAGTTATTTCAATTTCACCTTTAGGATTTAATTTGACTAAATGTTTAACATAATCAAGATTTATTTTTGAGCCCATTTCTATGAATAATCCATCTATCTGAATGGTTTTGTCAATACCAGATGAATTTGTTATTGTTACTTCGTTAACAATGTTTTCGCCAGTTATTGATTTTATAGTAGAATTAGAGATTAACTCGACATTTTTTTTCTGTTCTATAGATGCAATCATATCTTTATCTCCACCAAGTCTACCGCCTTTAAAAATTAAATAAACTTTAGCAGCCATTCTTGAAAGTAATATCCCAGATTCCAACAGATACGCTCCTACTCCTACAGATGCAGTAATTTTTCCTTGATAGAATGGTGCATCACACTTAGTACAATAATGAATTCCTTTATTTGCAAATTTATTTTCATTTTCCAATCCTAAATTATTAGGAACTTTACCAGGAGCTAACACAATTGTTTTGGCAATATAATCAGAACGTGCAGTTGATATTTTGAAATTGTTTTCAAAATCAATTTTTTCAACTGTATCGAACATCATTTCACCTCCATATGATAAGTATTGATTCTCAAGAGTTTTAGCAAGAAGTGGTCCGCTGGATAAAATTGTACCAGGATAGTTTTCTAATTTAGGTATTAAATTCATTTGACCACCAAGATCTTTGGAAATAACAAGGCATGATGCTTTTTGCCTAGCTATGAACATAGCTGCCGATAATCCTGCAGGCCCTGCACCAATAACAATTACTTCGTATTTTTGTGCCATTTAAATAACAGAAATCAAAGAAGTGATATTAGTTATACCTTGAAGATTATTCAACTCAGTATCAATAGCGTTTTTGATTTTTTGCATATCGTCTGATTCTAGTATAACCAATACGTCACATATACCATAAACGCTTTTAACTTCTTTCGTGATTGGTATATTTTTAGCTTGCTCTATTATAGCTTTTTGGTTTTTATAATTTACATTTAATAAAACATATGCTTCGTTCATACTTTATACATTTATTAAAATATATTAAAATCCTTCTATCATTAGATAAGTCAGTTATTTAACACCACTAAAGATATTGGTTACAGTTTTAGCCAATTTTTCAATGTTTACTTTCGGGCTAGCTGATACTAGAAGAATTATTTTGCTTATCGGAAAAGGAAAACTTATCAATACTACTTTATCTCTACGTGCAGCTAAATAATTAATTGGGCCCAGACTTTTATCATATTCTTTCCGGACAGATAATTTTGATACAAATTCCATGAACATTTGTAGTTTTAGTTTATCATCTTCTAGTGGTTTAATTTCTTTTTTGAAACCGCCAAATATCAAATTTCCATTTATATCAATTATTCCGGCAAATCTAATATAATTTTCTTTTAATAGTTCATTACAGTTATTTTCATATATTTTAGATAATACATCATTTTTGTTTAATGTCATGTTGTAATTCTATCACATTATTTTTGAGTTTTAATAAAATAAAAATTGATGTTTACTCTAATCTCATAATTTTATTTATAAGATTATTATGATCTATGTTTGTTTCTGTAGTGACATATAACAGATGGTTTTTACCTGCAGGCATTGTGATACGTTTTACTTTTTCATATTCAGCGATCACATACTTACATTTTCCAAGTTTGCGTGATAGTGCTTTTCGTGATTTCCATGATTCGACAGCTATTATTAATGATTTTGCACTTTCTTTGTTAGTTAATTTATTTTCTATGGATTTTGGTCTTGCACTGTATACAACTTTACCGTTCATATCACATACAGTGACTATACGTACAAATTTACTCATACGTATTATTTTATCAGCAATATCTTGAACTTCCATATTAATGCGACTAGATGGACAATGATAAACTTTGCTATATTTTAAATAGTATTTATATTCTTATGTAGCATCAATAAATTAATTGTCAGGATATCAACCCAAGAGAGTGCAAATCAATGTAAACAAAATCAAAGTAATATCTATAGGTATGATATTATTAATAATTACTGGGATAGTTACTACATCTTCAGTAAAAATAGTAGATGCGGGTCATAGAGGAGTTTTACTACATTGGAATGCAGTAGATACAAACAATCCACCACTAGAAGAGGGTCTCCATTTTGTAACACCATTTGCAGACGATGTAATAAATATTGAAGTACGTACATTAAAATATGAAAAATCCACCACATCAGCTTCAAAAGATCTTCAAACTGTTTCAACAACTGTCACTGTAAACTATCATCCATCACAAGAATCAATTCATTTTTTGTATAAAGAATTAGGATTGGATTATGAAAATAGAATAATTCAACCCGCCATAGAAGAAACTGTGAAACAAGTTACAGCTAAATATAACGCAGAAGAACTAATTACAAAAAGACCATTAGTAAAATCAGATATAGAAGCATCTATTAGTGAAAGATTGGCTGGATTCAACATTATAACTGAAGTAATGTCGATCACAGATTTTCAATTTTCAACTTTATTTGCACAAGCCATAGAATCAAAAGTAGAAGCAGAACAAAAAGCACTTAAAGCTGAAAACGATCTAAGACGTATAAAAGTAGAAGCTAAGCAAAGAGAAGCACAAGCAGTAGGAATTGCACAAGCAAACATTGCAGAAGCTAATGGAGAAGCAGAAGCAATTAGAATAATCAACGAAGCTTTATCAAAAAACCCGAATTATTTAGAATGGTTAAAAACTCAGGCGTGGGATGGAAAATTACCATTAGTAGTGGGAAGTTCAAGCACTCCTTTCATTCAAATACCCACAAACCATTAATTTTTTTTATGTTAACAAAACAAAAATACAATGTAAAATTAAAATTTTTTTCCGTTATATTTAAATTTATCGCGTATGACATCATACATTAATAAAAATTGTTCTGGATCATTCTGTCTATAATATTTTTCCAATTTAAAAATCTCTGAACGCGATAAAGAATCACCTTTAATTTTATAATACTCTGAAA